>JBJMHG010000279.1:0-14905 GCA_045807485.1 Actinomycetes bacterium | reverse complement strand
ACACGAAGCGATGGTCGCGCAGAGGTTTGCCGTGAGCGCACGAGCATGGTGACGTCGCGGCATCCGACCTCGGTGACCTCGGCGTCCAGCGCGATGCCGCTTCCATCGGTGAGGACGACGGTTTCTCCCACACGCAGCCGCTTCACGGTCGACGCATGATGCCCTTCGGGGCCATCAAGCAGGACTTCAGAGCCGGCGGACGCCTCGGCGGCGGATGGGTAGTGGAAAACCGAAAGGCTCACCGGCCGTTGAACGCGTCTTTCAGCCGCGAGAAGAACCCTTGCTGCCCCGCCGCGAACTGTCCGGCCGGCTTCTCTTCACCGCGAACTCGCGCCAGGTCTGACAACAGCTGCCGCTGCTCGTCATCGAGCTTGCTCGGTGTCTCGACAGACACGTGCACGATGACGTCGCCCCGACCGCTTCCCCGCAGCTGCGGGACGCCCTGACCGAGCAACGGGATCTGCTGTCCGGATTGAGTGCCGGGACGAATGTCGACCTCAGTCGTGACTCCGTCAAGAAGCTCAAGAGGCACGCTGGCGCCAAGCGCTGCTGCAGTCATGGGAATGTTCAAGGTGCAGTGCAGGTCGTCACCGCGACGCTCGAAGAGCGGGTGGTCGAGCACGAGAATCTCGAGATAGAGGTCGCCAGGGGGGCCACCACCGAATCCAACCTCGCCTTCACCAGTCAGCTGGATGCGAGTACCGGTGTCGACGCCAACTGGAATCTTCACCGTCAGGGTGCGTCTCGTGCGGACGCGTCCGTCGCCTGAGCACTCATGGCAGGGGTGCGGGATGGTGACGCCGAACCCGTGGCACTCCGGACAAGGTCGGGTGGTCATCACCTGACCAAGGAAAGAGCGTTGCACGTGCTGGATGTCTCCCCGCCCATGGCACATCTCGCATGTGACCGGCTCGGTCCCAGGCGCCGTGCCAGCGCCTTCGCACACGACGCACCGCACGGCCGTGTCGAGCGTGAGCTCGCGACTGGTGCCAAACGCCGCCTCGGCCAGCTCGAGGTCGACCTGGATGAGTGCGTCTTGGCCCCGCATGCGGCGAGGACGCGGCCCGCGCGGCGCAGACTGGCCGAAGAAGGCGTCCATGATGTCGCCGAACCCAAACGCGCCGCCTCCGCCGAACGCCGCGCCGTCAACTCCGAGGTCATAGCGCTGACGGCGCTCAGGATCTGACAAGACCTCGTAGGCCGCCGCAACTTCTTTGAAGCGGTCTTCCGCTTCGGGGTTCACATCAGGGTGCAGTTCGCGAGCCAACTTGCGGTACGCGCGCTTGATCTCGTCCTGGGACGCCTCACGTGAGACACCCAGCGTCGCGTAGTAGTCACTCACGACGACTCCTCCAGGATGCGACCGACGTACTGCGCTATGGCGTGAACGGCACCGATGGTTCCGGGGTAGTCCATGCGGGTTGGGCCGATGACACCCAGGTGGCCGATGCCGGCTGCTCCGTAGGTCGAGCTCACCAACGACGTGGACGACAATCCCTCAACCGGTAGCTCACGACCGATCCGCACACTCACTTGGCTGGGGGACGTCGCCTCACCCATCAACCTGAGCAGAACGACATGCTCTTCGAGCGCTTCGAGTATGGGCTGGATGCTGCCAGGGAAGTCGGTGTTGAAGTGGGCAAGGTTCGCCGTGCCGGCGAGGACGACTCTTTCGTCACCCTCGCCCGCCAACGACTCGACCATCGTGGCGATGATGGCGGCAACGGTCGGACGAAACTCGATCGACATCTTGTGTGCCACGGTCTCTGCGGCGTCCGGAATCTCCGACAACAACTTGCCGTCGACGGCGTCATTGATGTTGTTGCGAAGGTCGGCGATGGTCTCATCGTCGATGTCAACCGCGATGTCGAGCGTGCGCTGCTCGACGCGTCCGGTGGTGCTGATGACGACCACCATGAGCCGACGAGGGGTCAGCGACACGATCTCGACGTGCCGGACCTGCGTCCGGGTCAGCGACGGGTACTGGACAACCGCAACCTGACCAGTCACCTGTGCCAGCAGGCGAACCGTTCGCGTCACGATGTCGTCGAGGTCAAGAGCGCCTTCCAGGAAGGTATTGACGGCTCGACGCTCCGCGGCAGACATCGGCTTCACCGTGGCGAGGCGGTCGACAAAGAGCCGGTACCCGGTGTCGGTGGGGACGCGCCCAGCACTGGTGTGCGGCTGCGTGATGTAACCCTCGTCCTCGAGGGCAGCCATGTCGTTGCGGATGGTGGCTGGTGACACGCCCAGTGAGTGACGCTCGGCCAGTGCCTTCGACCCCACTGGCTCACGGGTCGTCACGTAGTCCTCGACGATGGCGCGCAGGACCGAGAGCTTGCGCTCGTCCAGCATTGCCACCTCCATCGCAGCGCCACCGGTCGGGCAGGCTGGCACTCTCTTGCTCGGAGTGCCAAGTCTACCTGGAATCGTTCTCGTACTCTTGATCAAGAAGGGGTGACACATGACCCAGGTTGCGAACGGTTTCCCACGATGGGCCCGAATGACCGCCGTCGTCGCAGGCGTCGCCCTAGCGGCAGCCATCGGCGTCCGGGCCATCGCCGTGTCAGACGACGCACCGAACCAGGCCACCATGCAGGCCGCAACTGAGGTGCAAGATCGGCTCGCTTCGATCGGCCAGATGACTTACGGGTCATGGTCTGACCACAGTGCTGGCTCATACCTCGACTATCTGGCCAATACCTCAGACGTCGAGCCCTGTATGGCGGCTGCAGGACAAGACTTCGGATACCCGTACATCGATCCCTATGCGGGAAGACCCGAGTACACAGGCGCCGGCGTCACCTGGTCAGAGCCGCTCATGTCCACATCATCATCGGAGCTGGCCCTTGCAACCGCCGCCTACGAGTGGCGGGAGGCCAGGTTCGGAGAGGGGAACCCCGACCAGCACTGGGAGGACAGGTCTCGGGCCTACCAACGAGCCTACGAAACGTGTCGGCACTTCCGACACAACTTTCGCGAGACGCCGCGCGGCTTCCTGAACGTTCCGAGTGATTTGGCCGGCCTCGTGATGAATCTGGAGAGTGAACTGGGCCCCTCGTCGGACTACGACCGATGCATGCAGAATGCCGGCTATGACGTCTACTGGGACGACTACGGCGGTCCTGATGCCATGCACCAGATGGTCGAGTCCAAGGCGCCAAAGCTGGAAGTATCGCCGGCCAAACTGGTCCAGACCCGAGAGTGGACTGATTTCCTCGAGTATGAGCACGAAGTCTTGTTGGCCGACTATGCGTGCCGCGTCGACAAGTTTGTTGCCGTCATGGCGATGATCGACGCACCACTGGCGGAGTTCCAGCGGACGCATCAGGGCGAGATCGACGATATGCAGCAAGAATGGGCGGCAATCGTGGCCAAGGCCAAGCAACATGGCTGGACGCCGGCGCCGGTCATATCCGCCGACTAACCTGCGGGCAGTGGGTAACGTCGATGACTTCCTGGCCGGCCTGGAACCTGAGCCGCAACGTGCTTTCGAGCGCATGGTTGCGGTGGCAATGGTGGAAGCTCCGGACGCGGAGCAGGGGACGTCGTACGGCATGCCAGCGCTGAAGTACCGAGGTAAACCCTTGCTCGGTTTCGCTGAGGCCCAATCGCACCTCAGCGTGTTCCCGTTCAGTCCTGCGGTGGTCAACAAGGTGCGTGACCGCCTGGACGGATACTCCCTCTCCAAGGGCACCATTCGCTTCAGCGCGGACCGACCGCTACCAGACGACGTTGTCCGCGACGTGGTGCGGCTTCGCCGAGCCGAGATCGACGCGAAGCAGGACGACACCTAGGACGTCAGAGGTGACTCTCGATCGTCTCGCGGATGAACGGGTTCAGGACATCGTGAGTGTGGCCGTAAATCGAGCCATGGCCCATCCCCGCGAACTCGTGGTAGGTGGCGTTGCCAGCCACGTCAGCAAGTTCCTGGCCGTCCTGCGGTGGCGCCTGGATGTCCTCACTGAATGCGACGACGTGCATCGGAACCATGCAACCGGGTAGCTCATCGGTCTGGTCGTAAAGAAGGCACGACTCCCATTGGGGAATCAAAGACTCCTCGTTGTCGTCGGTCGACAACCACTCCTCGAGGTCAGCACGCAGCTTCGGCCAGAGCTCGCGATCCCCGAGCACCTTCGCCGGGTACAGCATCGCGGCGTAGTGGCAGACCGCAAACAATCCATCCAGGTGGCCACCTGCCTTGCGCAAGTCGATCTCAGCCTTCTGAAAGTCCCAACCCCAGCTGATGCTGCGCGATCCCGTCCCCATGACAATCGCCGAGCGCACCAAGTCGGGTCGGTCGATGGCGACCTGCTGCGCGATGGCGCTACCGAAAGAAATCGCGACGAGCGACACCGGCGGGTTGCACACCCTTTCGATCAGCGCGATGGTGTCTTCGCTGAACTTGGCGAGCGGCCATGGGATCGGCTCGTCACAGGTGGTCTGGCCAATCCCTCGGTTGTCGAACGTGGTGTTACGAAAGTGGTTCTGGAAGTACGGCATCTGGTATTTGTGCCAGTCAGCGCCTAGCCCACCGCCCCCCGCCACCCAGACGACGTCATGGCCTTCGCCGAATTGCTCGTAGTGAATGGACGCACCCGGCACTTCAGAGATCGGCATTACGCGACCTTAGCGAGGCGTCAGCTGCCGGACGACCAGATCAGCCAAGAGGCGTCCACGCAATGTCAGGACGACACGGCCGGTATCCCACGCCTGCCGCTCGATCAGCCCGTCTTCCACGAGAGTCGGAGCAGACGAGACCACTTCGTCTGCTAGTGCAGCCACGGGAAGGCCGTCGCGAACTCGTACCTCCAGCAGTACCCGCTCCAGCGCCTGCGCCGTGGCGCCGAGCAACTCACGCCCAACGGCGGGGCTCAGTCCGGACGCCAGCCGCTCTGCGTATGCGTTTGGATGTTTGACATTCCACCAGCGGACCCCACCGATGTGGCTGTGAGCGCCTGGGCCAAAACCCCACCAATTCTCACCCCGCCAATACGCCAAGTTATGACGACTTTGGTTGGCTTCCGAGCTCGCCCAGTTCGAGACCTCGTACCACTCAAGGCCCGATGTCGCGAGCAGTCGATCGGCCACTTCGTACTTGTCGGCTTGTTCATCGTCGTCGACCTTCGGGAGCTCGCCTCGGTCGATCCGCCGAGCGAGCGCGGTGCCTGGCTCAACGATCAATGCATAGGCACTGACGTGGTCAGGATCAAGTGCCAGCGCGGCTTGCAGACTCGTCGTCCAATCAGCGATCGACTCTCCCGGTGCGCCGTAGATGAGGTCGACACTGATGTTGTCGAAACCCGCTCGGCGGGCCTCAGCAACGGCTTCGGCAACGCGTCCTGGAGTGTGCTGGCGGTCGAGAATCTCGAGCACGTGGGGCACCGCGCTCTGCATGCCGAACGAGATCCGATTGACACCAGCCTCTCGCAACGAATCCAGCTGCTCCAGAGACACCGACTCGGGGTTCGCCTCCGTCGTCACCTCGCAGTCGGGCGCAAGGCCAAACGCTTCCCGCAGCCGCAGCAATATGCTGGCTTGATCGGTGGCCGTCAGAAGCGTCGGGGTTCCACCCCCGAAGAAGACGGTGCTCAGCGGAGGAACGTCGCCCAGGACGCGCACCGCGATGTCGATCTCTTGCGCAAGCGCTTGCACGTAAGTGCCCTGCGACATCCCTCCGAGCTCACGAGACGTATACGTGTTGAAGTCGCAGTATCCGCACCGGGTGGCGCAGAAAGGTACGTGGACGTACGCGCTGAAGGTTCGCGAGTCGAGTTGGGCCAGCGCAGCTTCGGGCAGACGTCCGTCAGATGGCGCAGGTTCGCCGTCTGGCAAGGTGCTGGGCATTGGCCCAGTCTCTCAAGCATTTGCTGCCGGCCGGCATTACCCCGCCTGGCAGACCTTCCGCCATGCGCCGAGGGCCAGTCGCTTCTTCAGCGTCGAGAACTGTCGTTCGACCGCCTTGGGGCAGTAAGAGGACATTCGCCCGACGTACTCGACGTTGAAGACAGCTTTCCCGCTAGCGATGAACGGGTCGTAGGCACCACACTCGTGATACTGGAAGCACTCCTCATTCAATGCCCAGTCGAAGGCTGCCACGGTGTCGGCGTCAACGACTTCCACGCCGTTCTTCATCCCTACTGACAGCCCCCTGGCATGGGCTTGAGCAGCCACCTCGAGGTACCACCGCTTTTGCTGTTTGAGCGTGATCGGGAAGCCCGGTTTGTTTCCCCATGGATTGTTCTGATCCGGCTCGACGCCGTCGCAGCCCAGGTCGACTGCCAGGTCAAGACGTGCCCAGATGATCGGGGCGAATTTGTCCCACGACTTCGGCCGGATGTCGAGCCACCGCTCACCCTTCCAGCGCTTGCCGTTTGATGCGTAGGTCGCGTTGCCGATGACCGAGCGCGGAAACTGGCTAGCATCTGGCCGGTACGACTCCCATGCGCCGGTGTCGACGTAGCACACAACGGTGTGGCCATCCGCATGCAGCTGGTCTATAACCCCTCCGTTCACCTGTTTAGGACGGGCATCGAACAGATCGATGTCGTACATCTGGACGTCAAGCGAGGTGTCGACCGAGCCCACGATCTGCCACTGCCAGGTCGCCCCCGGAGCGGGGGCCCAAGGCGAAGTCTCGGTCGACGCGCCTTCAGCGCCGCCTGCCGTCAGGCTCAGCAGCGACAGGCATGCCGCTGCGGTCAGCCAGCGTGAGATGCGCCTCATGCTTGATAGATCGGACACGCGGCACCATGGTCTTGAGCGGTCAAACCGGCGTGGACGCCCCTGGCTCGAACGCCGCGCCGTGTCCGGGAACGATGCGAACCGGATTGAGCGCCAATACCCGCTGGCGCGACGAGCGCAGGACCACCGCGTCCGGAGCGTAAGGGTCTTCAAGCGGCCCCTCGCCGCTCCACCACAGATGCGTGAGCACTACGACACCGATGTCGGTCTGCACCACTGTGCTGAGGTCTTGCTCGGTGTGTCCCGGCGTCTCGATCAGGGTGGTGTTCGGACCTACCGCGAATCCTTCTGCGGCTCGGTCTTCCCAGACATCACCGTGATAGATCGCTTGGTAGTCGTGAAAGCGCGCATCAGGAAACAGGGCCGCGTGCAGTGTGTGGTCTGGGTGATGGTGGCTGAAGACGACATCCGTTACGGACGCGGGGCTGACACCGAGTCGTTGGAGGGGATCAAGGATGGCGTCTCGGTGACTGACCATGCCCGGGTCGACGACGATGACCGCGTCACCATCGCGAATCAGACTGACCGTGCCCGCCACTCGCTCGTCTGCGTACCCCTCGACGATGACGTGGAGCTCTGCGCTCATGATTTCTGGTACATCCCGTCTAGAAGGTCGGCGTACATGTTCTCCACGACTCGGCGTTTGACCTTCTGGCTCGGAGTGAGCTCGCCGGTCTCGACGCTGAACTCGTGGTCGAGAACCCGGAACTGCTTGATGGTCTCCCATCGGTTCAAACCTTGGTTGAGTTCGTCGATGCATCCCTGCAGGTGTTCACGAACTCGCTGGTCGCTGGTCAGCGTTTGGTAATCGCCGGTCACCCCTGATGACTCGGCCCACTGTGGCGCCACATCAGGGTCGAGCGTGATCAAAGCGCTTGCAAAGTTGCGCTTGTCGGCGTGCACTACGACATGACCGACGATCGGGCTGAGCGACTTCAGCCGCGCCTCAATCACAGAAGGCGCGATGTACTTTCCGCCAGAGGTCTTGACGAGGTCCTTCTTGCGATCGGTGATGCGAATCCTGCCGCCATCATCGATCTCACCGACGTCCCCGGTCGAGAACCAGCCGTTCTCATCAAGCACGGCAGCAGTCTGCTCTGGCATCCCGTGGTAACCGCGCATGACGCCCGGACCACGGATCTGGATCTCACCGTCGTCGGCGATTCTCATCTCTGTGCCGGGCAACGGTTCGCCTACAGTGCCGAACCGCCAGTTGTGCGGGCGGTTGAGCGCGGTACCTGCGCTGGTCTCGGTGAGCCCGTATCCCTCAAGAATGAGCAGTCCGGACGCCTCGAACCACTCGGCCACCTCGTGGCTCAGCGCAGCGCTTCCCGAGACCAAGTAGCGGATGTTGCCGCCGAGACGATTTCGGATCTTCTTGAACACCAACGCATCCGCAATCGAGTACTGCAGCTTGAGCAGACCAACCGGCTCGAGGCCCTGCTGATGACGCCTGGAGACCTGAAGGCCGACGGCGAACGCCCACTGCGCAATGGACGCCCTCGGGCCACCCTCCGACAGTGCAGTCTGAATGACTCTCGCTCGCACTTTCTCAAAGATTCGAGGGGCTCCTGCCATGAAGGTGGGTTTCACCTCGGCCAAGCCGTCGGCAATCTTGTCCACTCGGCCGTCGACCGCCGTCGAGAACCCGATCTGCAGTTGAGCAGCAAGTAGCACCTTGCCGAACGAGTGCGACAAGGGAAGCCACAAGAACTGCACATCCTGAGGTGTCAGGATCTGGACCGCATCGACGCAAGCGCCTTCGTAGGTCCAGCACGACTGCGTAAGCTCGACGCCCTTGGGTCGTCCGGTCGTGCCTGAGGTGTAGATCAGGGTCGCCAAGTGGTTTGGCTCGATCGTGGCGATCACGGTCTCGACCTCGGCGGGATGCTCGCGAAGGTGATCTGCTCCTAAACGTGCAAGGTCGCGCCAGGACATCACCCAGTCGCCATCACCTTCGCCATCTATGAGAATGACTTTCTCGACGCTAGGAAGCTGGCCGCGCTGTTCGCGCAGCTTCGCCAACTGATCCGAGTCCTCAGCGATCACGAACCGGCTTTCGGAGTCGGCGATGATGAACGCAACGCCGTCGGGGTCGGTGGAGGGGTACACCGTGGTGGTCGCGCCGCCGGAAGACATGATGGCGAGGTCGGCGAGGATCCACTCGTACCTGGTGGAGCTGATGATGGCAACGCGCTGCTCGTTGCGAAGTCCAAGTGCAAGCAGACCTGCCGCAAGGTCGAAAGACTGCTGCCCCACCTGCTCCCAGGTCAGCGAGTCCCAGCCGTGGTCGGTGGGAATGCGTAATGCCTCACGACGGGGGGTGGCTTCGACGCGGTCGACAAGCATCCGAGCCACCGATCGGGCTGGCCTCGGATATGGATCATCGGCACTGCCGGTGATCGGCCTGGTCATGCGTCCTCCCGTGGTCAAGCGTGTGGCAAGCGTAGGGACAGCGACCGCCCGGCACCACCAAGGGCGCACCGAACGACGCTGCTACTTCTTCGAACCGGCGTCCTCGTTGGACAGCGCCGCGATGAAGGCCTCTTGCGGCACCTCGACCCGGCCGACCATCTTCATGCGCTTCTTACCTTCTTTCTGCTTTTCCAACAGCTTGCGCTTGCGGCTGATGTCACCTCCGTAGCACTTGGCGAGCACGTCCTTCCGCATGGCCCGAATGTTCTCTCGGGCGATGATGCGCGACCCGATAGCGGCCTGAATCGGCACCTCGAACTGCTGTCGTGGAATGAGTTCCTTCAGTTTCAACGTCATCGCGACGCCGTAGTTATATGCCTTGTCCTTGTGGACGATCGCGCTGAACGCGTCGACGGTGTCTCCATGCAGCAGGATGTCTACCTTGACGAGCTCCCCTGCCTGCTCACCGCTCTGCTCATAGTCCAGCGACGCGTACCCGCGTGTTCGCGACTTGAGCTGGTCAAAGAAGTCGAAGACGATCTCGGCCAGAGGAAGCGTGTACCGCAGCTCAACGCGCTCCTCAGACAAGTAGTCCATGCCCAGCAGCTGACCACGGCGTCCCTGGCACAGCTCCATGATGGTCCCGATGAACTCCGATGGAGCTAGTAACGTCGCTCGAACGATCGGTTCGTAAACCTCGGCGATCTTGCCCGTGGGAAACTCGCTCGGATTCGTGACGACCGTCTCGGTGCCATCTTCCATGACGACGCGATAGACGACGTTTGGCGCAGTAGAGATGAGATCGAGGTCGAACTCTCGCTCGAGTCTCTCCCGCACGATTTCTAGGTGGAGCAACCCCAGGTATCCGCAACGAAATCCGAACCCGAGCGCCGTTGAGGTCTCTGGCTCCCACACCAAGGCAGCGTCATTCAGCTGAAGGCGTTCCAATGCATCGCGGAGCTCTGGGTAGTCCGAGCCATCAATCGGGTACAGCCCGCTGAACACCATCGGCTTGGGATCACGAAAACCCTCCAGCGCTTGGGTAGCCGGTTTTGGCGCGTCGGTCACCGTGTCACCGACTCGGGACTGCCGGACGTCCTTGACGCCCGTGATGAGGTAGCCAACTTCACCGACGCCTAAGCCTTTGGACGATTTGGGCTCAGGTGAGATGACACCGATGTCGAGCAGCTCGTGCATGGCGCCAGACGACATCATCTTGATCCGCTCGCGCGGTTGTAGGTGGCCGTCGATCACTCGCACGTACGTCACGACTCCCCGATACGTGTCGTAGACCGAGTCGAAGATCATCGCGCGCGCCGGAGCATCGGCAACGCCGATCGGCGGCGGGACCGTCGCCACGATCTTGTCGAGCAGGAGCTCGACCCCCTCGCCGGTCTTCGCTGAGATTCGAAGGCAGTCATCGGGCGCGCACCCGATCAGGTGCGCGAGCTCATCGGCGTATTTGTCGGGCTGCGCCGCCGGGAGGTCGATCTTGTTGAGAACCGGAATGACGTCGAGGTCGTTCTCGAGCGCGAGGTAGAGGTTCGCCAGGGTCTGCGCCTCGATGCCTTGAGCGGCGTCCACGAGCAGCACGGACCCTTCGCAGGCGGCGATCGATCTGCTCACCTCGTACGTGAAGTCGACGTGTCCAGGGGTGTCAATCATGTTCAGAACATGATCAGTACCGTCCGGACCAGTCCAGGGCAGGCGGACTGCCTGCGACTTGATCGTGATGCCCCGTTCACGCTCGATGTCCATCCGATCGAGGTACTGAGCGCGCATCAGCCGCTGTTCCACGACTCCGGTCGCCTGAAGCATGCGGTCGGCCAAGGTCGACTTGCCATGATCGATGTGGGCGATGATGCAGAAGTTGCGGATCACCGACGGATCAGTGGACGCCGCTTGCGGCACTCGGCCAGTGGGGGTCGCGGGCACGCAGCTTCCTAGCAGAACATCGAAGGACCAGGCGGGACGCCCCATCGTCCCACGACGCTCCGCGCTGGCTCTGCCACAGGTCGCGCGTGGCACAAAACAGCCCCGCCGACTGGTGCTTCCGGTTTTGAGTCGCATCCGGCGTCCGGGTATCCTGAACCATCGCGCGTGGGGACCCCCCACCGCCCTCGCTGCCATCGGCAGCAACCAGTTCCCTAATTTCTCTCAGAACTGAGGCAGAACCCACCGTGGCGAACATCAAGTCCCAGATCAAGCGGAACCGTCAGAACGACGACGCGGCCGAACGCAACAAGGCCGCCAAGTCCGAGTTCAAGACTGCGATCCGCAAGTTCCGCGAGGCTGCTGACGCCGGCGACCGTGCCGAGGCCGAGAGCCTCATGCGCGACGCCTCACAGCTGGTCGACAAGGCCGCCAGCAGCGGCGTCATCCATGCCAACCAGGCCGCCAACAAGAAGGCAAGGATGGCCCAGCGCCTCGCCAAGGTCTCCTGACCACCGACGCGCATCACACCGAAGGACCGCGGGCAACCGCGGTCCTTCGTCCTTTCCGGCCGGCTGGCGAAGGCCAGAACTACTCAGCGACGACGACGCGCTCGTCCGACTGCGATCAGCATTCGCTCGAGTGCGTACTCGGGGTCGACCGCGCCGGTCTTGACATCGGTGTCAGCCACCGCCACTGCCTTGATCGCCGCAGACAAGCCTGGCTCGGTCCAGTCGCGAGCCTCTGACCGCAGGTCTTTGACTTTCCATGCGGGCGTTCCCGCCATCGTGGCCACTGAGTCAGCGGCAGCGCCGCGGGGAGCACTCGCCACCAGCGCCAGTTGTCGAAGAGACCGTCCTACGGCGGCGGTGACCACGACCGGGGGGATCCCCGACTCGCGAGCATGTCGCAGAAGTCCCAACGCCTTTGCGGTGCGACCTGCGATGACTTGGTCGGCAATGTCAAAGCCCTGCACCTCGACGCGTCCGCCGTAGTAACGACGCACCGTGTCCTCGTCAAGCCGGCTGGCCTCGCCGAGATCGCTCACCAACTGTGCGCAGGCACCGGCCAGGTCGCGTAGCTTCGTGCCCACCGCATCGATCAGCACCTCGATCGCCTCGCGCTCGGCCGTGCAGCCCAGCTCGGACAACTCGTTCTTCACAAACGTCGCGCGATTCTGGCGCAGCGCATTGCTACCTGAGGGGGACGTCGGTGTTGCGATCGATTCGGCGCCGGCCTTCTTGGCAGCATTCAAAACCGCCTTGCCGCCGTTTCCGCCGCCGTGGACCAGCACGACCACGGCGTCTTCGCTTGGCGCTGCCAGGTAGGCCATCACCTCATCTAGCGCCTGCGCCACCTCATCGCTGCTCTGCACCAGCGCCTCTATGCCGTCGACTACCACCACTGGAGGGCCACCGAAGAGCGATGGCGACGAAGCGATTGCGAGCTGCCCGGGCTGGAGTGCCCGAGCCGAGAGCTCGACCACTTCGACGTCTGTGCCGATCGCACTGATCAACTTCTTCATGGCTCGCTCGACCAGCAACTCTTCGTTGCCGGTGATCACAGTCAAAGCAGTAGACATCGCGGTCAGCATGCCAGACCAGGGTGACCCCCGGACTGGCCAAGCCAATGACCTCAGGGCAGCGCGACGATCCGAAGTGTCCCCTTGTCGGAGACGACCGCAACCGAACCCTGTTCGTCGGTGCGAGCAACGTGGGTTCCGGACGCTTCGAGCGCCGCAAGCAGCGCAGGGTCGGGATGGCCGTAGGTGTTTTCTCCGACACTGACCAGGGCCACTTGGGCGTTCGCGGCACCGAGGAACTCGCCGTCTTGGTACTTGGAGCCGTGGTGCGGCACCTTCAGCACATCGGCATGCGGCACTCCCTTCGCGACCAGTGCCCCCTGCGCTTCCGGCTCCACATCCCCGGTCAGCAGCATTCGGACGCCGCCCACGTCAACGAAGAGCACGACCGACGCATTGTTCGGGCCAGATCCCTCGTCGTCGCTGCGTGGAGTAGGACCGTCTGGCCACAGCACCGTCCAGGTCGCCGCACCGTAGGCACCCGTCTGACCGCGGACGGCGCTGGTGACCGGCAGCCCGGATGTCCAAGCAGCAACCTCGTCAACCTGTTCGACCGGCTCGCGCAGCGAGGTCACCAAGACCCGGTCAACAGTGCGTCCCTCGAGGACGCCGGGCACTCCCTCAACGTGATCGGCGTGAAAGTGGGTCAGAACCAACAGCGGAACATGGTTGATGTCGAGCCGATCAAGGCACCGATCAACGAGATCCGGGTCGGGACCGGCATCCACGACCATCGCTGCGTTGGCGCCGAGATTCACGGCGAGCGCATCACCCTGGCCAACATCACACGCGACCACCACCCAGCCCGGCGGCGGCCAACGCGCTGGACCAAAGAGGTAGGCGGCGACGAGCGATGTCGCTACGAGAGCCGCGACTGTCAGCCGCCGAGGTTTCCACCAACCCCGCCCGCTGCCCCATCTGGTCAGCCCGACACCCATGAGGAGCGCTGCGACGGCGAGCAGCCCACCCAGCCAACCTTCTGGCCACGGAAGAGTTGCCAGCGGGCTGGACGCCGACCAGCTCGCCACCGCTGTGATCCACAGTGTCGGCCACTGCGCCAACCAAGCGCACCCTGTCGCCACCAGAGGCAAGAACGGTGCGATCGCAGCAGACGCCGCGCCAAGCACGGTCGCCATGGGTACCGCAGGCGCAACGAGCAGGTTCGCCAACACCGACAACACCGGCACTTGCCCCGAGAGCGCAAGAACCAAGGGAAGTGTCGCCAGCTGGGCCGCTGAAGCAACACTGATGGCCTCTCGGACCACCAAAGGCCAGCGCTTGGGCAAGCGTTTCTTGAGGTGGCGTGCCAGCAGAACCAGCCCAGCAGTGGCAGCTACCGAGAGTGCAAAGCCCCACGATCGAGCTAGCCATGGATCGATCAAGAGCAGCAGGGAGACTGCAGCCAGCATCGAGCGCGCGGCCTGGGTGCGCCCCGCCGCACCCACAGCAACCAGTGCCAGCGATCCCATCACCGCGGCACGTAGCACGCTGGGCTGCGGCCGGGCCAACAGGACGAACCAGCAAACCGACAGCAGGCCAAGCAACACCAACCAGTAAGCCCGCACACCCACCACACGAGCGACGAGCAACACCGCGCCGACCACGATGGCGACGTTTGCCCCCGACACAGCTGTCAGGTGCGCCAGCCCGGAGTCCTTCATGTCGGATGTCAACAGGGACGGCATCTGCGACGTGTCTCCGACCACAAGCGCCGGAAGTAAACCTTGAACGTCCCTCGGCAAGCCGGACACAGCATCTCGAAGCCCAGACCGCATGGTCTCCGCAGCACGAAGAGGCAGTGGTGCAGCTGAGACTTCGGCGGCTTGCTCGTTGCTGAACAACAGTGCCGCCAACGGCTCGGAACGATCGGGCGGCTGCAACGTCCCCGACACCGATACACCGTCTCCGAACCGCAGGTCGGCCCAGCCGGACGCGTCGCCGATCACCAGGACCGGTGCTCTCACCTGCAACTGCTCCGATCCAGCTACTACTTGTTCCGCGCGGATGTGCGCGGTCACTTGTTCGGCGCTACCGGTACCAAAGCCGGGGCGGCTCTCGAACGTCGGATCAGCAGTCAGCACGCCGTGGACCGTGACGTGGCGCCCGGCGTCCACCCAGTCCGAGAACGGAGCCGCTTCCAGCTGCGCGATGCGCAAGGTCATTGACGCCGCACTCAAGCCCGTGAGAACCAGTGCTGTGGTCACCCACCATGGGATTCGGCGCCCCAGTACA
>JBJMHG010000278.1:0-3302 GCA_045807485.1 Actinomycetes bacterium | reverse complement strand
CGACCTCCGCGACGAAATGACGTTAGCTCTGCAAGACGCAGGACTTGAGGTGGAACGGGCCCACCACGAAGTAGGTACGGGCGGGCAAGCCGAGATCAATTACAAATTCTCGACGCTGACGCACTCAGCAGACAGCATCATGCTGTTCAAGTACATCATCAAGAACGTGGCGTGGAAGAACGGTCGCACAGCGACGTTCATGCCCAAGCCGCTCTTCGGTGACAACGGTTCAGGCATGCACTGCCACCAGTCACTGTGGAAAGACGGCGAGCCGCTCTTTTACGACGAGATGGGCTACGGCGGCTTGTCGGACACCGCACGTCATTACATTGGCGGTCTGCTTGCGCACGCACCGAGTCTGCTCGCGTTCACCAACCCGACGGTCAACAGTTACCGTCGCTTGGTGCCCGGGTTCGAAGCACCGGTCAACCTTGTGTACTCGCAGCGCAACCGCTCGGCGTGCATTCGCATCCCGATCACCGGCAGCAACCCGAAGGCCAAGCGCATCGAGTTCCGCGTCCCCGATCCGTCTGCAAACCCGTATCTCGCGTTCGCAGCCATGATGCTGGCGGGCATCGACGGCGTGAAGAACAAGATTGAGCCACCTGAGCCGGTCGACAAGGACCTCTACGAGCTTCCCCCAGAAGAGCGCAGCGACATCCCGCAGGTTCCCGGATCGTTGCCTGAGGTGCTTGCTGCGTTGGAGAAGGACCACGAGTACCTGCTCGAGGGTGGCGTGTTCACGCCGGACCTGATCCAGACCTGGATCGACTGGAAGCGCGAGAACGAGGTCGCTCCGATCCAGCTGCGTCCCACACCACACGAGTTCGAGCTCTATTACGACATCTAGTTGGGGCCACAAGCCAAGGCTCAGTGCCTAGCTGCCCTACATCGGCAGGTTCCCACTGCTCGTCCTAACGGGTGCTGCCAGACTCGAAAACCGCGAAACTCGTGACCGACCGTCATACCCTTCAGTGCCATGACCGAGAACGATGGACGTCTCATTGGACGGTTGACCTTCTCGATTGTTGGTCTCGCGGCTGCCGGGCTGGCGACCTTCTGCGGGGCTTGTGCATGCTACTTCGCACAACTTGAAGCCGATGAGTCCGTTGCTCGACCAGAACTGTGGGGGCCTGGGCTGCCGTGGTTCATCGGGGGCGGACTATTGCTCTGCGGGTCCTTCGCAATGATGATCTGGACCTTCTGGGTCTACGGAAACAGTTCGCCCGGGAGAACCGCCGCGCTACTGGAGTCATGAACTGAAGGCATCCAATAGGCCATTCAGGATAAGGATCGCCAAGACCACGAAGACAAAGACCGCCCAGAGCCCCAACTTCCACCAGCGCAGGACGCCTCCCTCCTTCGGCTCGGTGTGTCGCATCAGGGAAGGTCCCGCATTGCCCATGTGCTGTGCCGCGTTCTGGACGGCCGGTGACCCTAACTGACCGATTCGTTCGAGCGTCTCCGACACCAGGTGTGTCTGCATGGCAAACGAATCGAGCGCTGGAAAGAGCACCTCCTCGACGATGGCTCGCGCTTGGTGCCGAGTAAAGGCTTCGGCATCCATCGGTAGCGCACAGCGCACCTCGCCGCCGCCACACCTGCTCTTCGCCGCGTCCGGGTTGATTTTCGAGTGTCTCTCCATGACCGCTGCCACGGCGCGCGTCACGTCATCTTCGGAGCGGCCCATGTTTGCCACGGGTACACCGGAAGTCGTGGTGCTGGTGTGCTCCGTCCAGTTCTGGCCATCCCAATAACGTTGGCTCGTCGGCTGATTGGGATCTGGGTACCAACCCGCAGGTGTTGTCATGTTGCCCCTTCACGTCGGCACGCAATGTAGCGCGGCCGAAACCGGAGCAGATGCCCACTGAAGCCTCGTTCGCTGGGCATCAACGCCGGAATCGGCCTATTCGTTGCGAGTCAGGACGCCATCGAGTGCCGTTGCGACCACGCGGACGTTCTCGACCTCTTCAGCGGGGACCGACCTCACGTCGGACGCCAGCCAGGTCAGGTCTGCCGCCTTCCCAGGTTCGAATGATCCGATCCGGTGCTCCAGACCGAGGGCATGCGCGGCATCGATGGAATGCGCAAACAAGGCCTCTTCCAGTGAGAGCCGATGATGCTCGCCGATGACCCGCCCTGCGATGGTTCTCCTGCTCATCGCGTTCGCGATCGTGGTCAATGGTCGGTAGCTCGAGACGTCCGAGTCACTGCTGATGACCACTCGCACCCCGGCGTCGAGCTCGTCACGCCACGGCTGCAGGTCGTGGACATGCTCACCGAGCGACTGTGCGTACTCGTCACCGAAGTCGTGGAGGTACGAGGGCTGGTTCACCGCGATCCCACCGAGGGCCGCCAACCGCCTCACCCCGTCAGCTGTCGGCAGCCCGGCATGCTCGATCCGCGGACGGGCGTCCGTTCGGGGATAGCGACCGGCAGCGTGCTCGAGTCCGTCCAACACTGCCGCGATGGCGGCATCTCCTTGCGCGTGCACACCAATCCGCCACCCGGCCGCCCATGCGCACTCGAGGAGGCTGACCAAGGCATCCGGCTCGTGATACCAGGACGCCGCCTGTCCAGCGGCGCCTATTGAGTCTGAGAATGCCGCGGTACCACCGGTGAGACTGCCGTCGGCGTAAATCTTCAGGTGTCCGATCGAGAGGAACTCGTCACCGAAGGGTCCGATCAGACCAAGAGTGTCGTAATCGTCGAGTTGGTGGGAGAGCGGCATGCAGACAGTCCGGACGCCGAGCACCCCTCTCTCGCGTGCAAGCCGGTACGCGCGTAACTCGCGTGACGTTACTTGCGCATCGGCAACGCAGGTGAGGCCGGCGGCTCGAAAGGCACGCGATGCGCGGTCTACCGCCGCAACGAGCGATTCGTCGCTGGCGCGTGTGTGGAAGTTCGGTCCGTGAGACCCGATGTCGACATCAGTCGGTATTACGGCGGCACATGCCGCGTCCAAGCACAATCCGGTCAACCGTCCATCGGCGCCTCTCACAAATTTGCCACCCGGTGGGTCGGCAGTTGAGTCATCGATGCCCGCCGTTCGCAACACCATCGAGTTGACGAGGACGTTGTGGCCGGACGTGTGAAACAGCTGCACTGGATGCGAGCCTGCCGCCTCGTCCAAGCTCATCAGCGAGGGGAGCTCGTACTTCCCGTTGTCGAAGCCGAAACCTGAGATGGTCTCCGCCTCAGGCAACTCAGCAGCGGCGGATCGGACGACCGAGAGCAGGTCGTCGCCGGACGCAATACCCGGGTAGCGAAGATCAAGCGATGCCAGCGATTCACCGGTCGAG
>JBJMHG010000277.1:0-3314 GCA_045807485.1 Actinomycetes bacterium | reverse complement strand
TCTTCTCCAACGGCCGCGATGGTCCACGAGGCGAGCAACAACATTCCGAGCATCGCCGCGTTTCCCTTGAGATCAGCGAAGTCGGTCAGATCTTGTTGAGTCCCAGTCGCGTGTTCCAGCAGAGGCATGACTAACGCAAGCTGCAGCACCGTCCATGCCACGGTGAGCGCAAGGATCTGCGCCGCGCTGCGCCACGCATCAGGGAGCCGGTGAAGTCCAAGGCTCTGCAGATTGTCGTGACGGATGAGCAGCGACACCGTCATCAACACGAGAATGACGAAGGTCGGCACGACCACGTCGAGCAGGACTGCAGTTGCACCGACGCAGATCTCTAGCACCGCGATGGCGACCCATACCGCACGAGACGAACGGCTCGGAGCGATCGTTCGCTCGACGGTTGCTGCCACGTGTCGACTGGGCATGCGCGCCACCTCAGGGAGGCTGATGCCTTCAGCATCACTCGGTCACGACAACTGGTGAAGAGGCGATGGTCCCGCTCGATGAGAGTCGGAAAGAGCTACGCCATCGCGCTGGCGCGCTGCTTGCCTCGCGCCATGCTCTCCGTCCACGTACCTGTGTTGAACCACGAAGGGAACGCGCGAGCGAGTCGGCTGGGTCCGACGACTCGGGCATGACCTTCTCGAGTGAGGTCGCGGAAGCCAAGGCGTCCGACGATCCACTGCTGCATGTGTGGCGTCGACCCTTCGACCGCCAAGTCGATGTCGTAACCGGGGTCGTCCTTGCAGACGCTCACCGCGCCGCCATCAATTCCTAGCCAACCTTCTGCTCCCCCAGGACCGGTCAGCATCAGGTGGACGACCGTGCGTTCGGTGGGGAGCTTGGCGGGAATGGCGAACTGGTGCAGGCGCCAGATCAACGACAGCCCGTCGCACTGCGCTTCAACCGGATCATCGAAGACCCACTCCGATGCCCATTGGCCCATCGCCCAGACGATCGGCGACAACCCCTGCCCCGCGGGCGTGAGGCGATAGGCACCAGGGCGTCCGCGTCCGGCGTCCTCGCGGGTGACGAGTCCATCGCGCTCGAGCGACCTGAGGCGTTGCGCCAGCAGAGACCGACTCATCTTGGGGACGCCGCGGTGAATCTCGTTGAATCCACTCGCCCCGACGGTCAGCTCGCGGATGACCAGAGGCGTCCAGCGGTCGCCGAGAACCTCGGCCCCGTAGGTGATCGGGCAGTACTCCGAATAACGGGACTTAGCACCATTGAGGGTCTTGAGTGAGTCTGACTTCGACATGTCCCCGATTGTGCGCTACTTCACATCCAGGGGGTAGTACTACTTCTGCACTCCTTTCGAAATCTTAGGAACACGCATCTTCCCAGGTCACAGCCCCAAACGCGACGTCGGCCCCGCCGACCACCAGTTTTGGTGCTGTCTGGCGGGGCCGACGAGCTAGGCGAGGCTCATCCTCAGCAGGATGGGCAGCCGCTTGCCCTGCCGTAGGCGTAGTAGCTGATGCCCAGGTAGGCGTTGCCTGGCTTGTTCTTGATGAGGTTTTGGGTGATGTACCCGTTGCCGTCAACGGTGGTGATCATGGTCTTGGTGCCGGCCTTGATGCAGACCTCGGTGCCGGGCTTGAGGCCGGTGTAGACCGACGTGCCGGCGTTCGCCTCGACCTTGTTCGGGTAGGCCGTCGAGTCACAGTGCTCGGTGGCGCCGAGGGTGCTGGCCTGGGCTCCCACGCCCATCAGGGCGCTCCCAGCGAGGGCCAGCGAGGCCGCCGCCGTGTAGATGGCAATGCGCTTCATCAATACTCCTTGCGAGTCGACATGTTCGGCGTCACGGTGACGACGAACTCCGGAACCCTTCGTCAGCAGAGTCGCGCACCGGGCGTGCGAATTTGTGCGAACCGGCACTGGTTGGCCCGTCCGGCAGACGCCTGGCTACGCACAGTGACAGCCCGGTGACGAGCGCCGCGCAGGCAGTACAACTTCGCCACTCGTTGTCCTGTGGCGGCGCCGCGAATCTTGAACTGCGACATTCACCTACATCGATCCAAGGAGAACTCCAGTGACTGCATCACCCATCGCACCCGACTACACCGCCATCAAGACCAAGCAGCAGCAGACCTGGGCGAGCGGAGACTTCTCGGTCATCGCCTCGCGCATCGTCCTCACCAGTGAACGTCTCGCTGAGGCCGCAGACCTGCGCGCCGGCTCGCACGTGCTCGACGTTGCGTGTGGCAGCGGCAACGCAGCCATCGCGGCAGCACGGCACGGGACACGCGTGGTCGGCGTCGACTACGTGCCGGCTTTGCTCGAGGACGGCCGAGTTCGCGCAGAAGCAGAGGGGCTCGACGTCGAGTTCCGGCTCGGAGACGCCGAAGACCTTCCAGCCGCGGCGAACTCGTTCGACGCTGTTCTGAGCGTCTACGGCACGATGTTCGCCCCGGACCACGAGCGCACCGCGTCCGAGATCCTGCGCGTTGCACGTCCGGGAGCCACGGTCGCGTTGGCGTCGTGGACGCCGACCGGTTTCATTGGCGAGATGTTCAATGTGATCAGTAGCCACGTCCCGCCGCCGGCCGGCGTCAAGTCTCCGATGCTGTGGGGCACTGAGGACCATCTGAAGGACCTCTTCGGCCCGGGCGTCAGCGACATCGACTCGACCGTTCTGACGCAGAGCTTCCGCTACACGTCTGCCGATGACTTCGTCGAGTCGTTCCGGCGCTGGTACGGCCCGACGCACAAGGCGTTCGCAGCGCTGGACGCCGAGGGACAGCTGAAGCTGCATGCTGACCTGGTGCACCTGGCACAGCGCTGGGACCAGAACCGCGACGGTGGGTCGATCACGATCCAGGCGGAGTACCTGCAGAGCGTGATCACGCTGCGCTAGCGGCGTCCGCAATGCGCGTCGAAGCCACAATGTGGTAGATCCGGGGGTGCATACGCCCCCGGATCTACCACGTTATTCGAGAGTGGGGCGCTCGCTCGAAACCGGCGACTGTCCACGCCAGTCCGCTACGTTGCGAGGCCCGGCGCACCAGGCCTTGTGCCTCAGCGACGCGGACCATGTCGTCAGGCGGGTGAACAAAGGTTCGGAATTTGCTGCGCCGCACGCGGCGGTACAGATTTTCGCTGCCCATCATGAAACGAGAGATCAGATTTCGTGGCGGATACGAGAACACGAGAAGGCGCTCGGCGTGACTCCCGGCTGCGGACAGCAACCGTTCATAGTCCGGGTAGCAACAGACCACCCGATGCAGAACGACGATATCAGCCGGCTCAACCTCCTCCGGAGACAGCGCGATGTCAATGATCCGGCGTTCGACGCGATCCGCTGCGCCTGCCTC
>JBJMHG010000276.1:0-19515 GCA_045807485.1 Actinomycetes bacterium | reverse complement strand
CGGGGGTTGGTCGGCGCTCGCGCTTGCGGTGACAGCAACATTGCCCCCTGCGGTGACCGGACACGCCGCCTCCGCGGGTAACCACGACTTGGCAATGTCGTCGCTGGTCGTGCACATCATCTGCGTCACGCTGTGGGTCGGCGGACTCCTTGCGCTGCTGTGGTACGCCAAGACTGACGGCCGCTACCTGCCGCTCGCCGCCCGCCGATTCAGCGCCCTTGCGTTGTGGCTGTACATCGGAGTCGGCGTGAGCGGCGCTGTCAACGCGTGGGTTCGTCTCGACGGAGTGGGCAACCTGCTCAGCACCCGCTATGGCGCCGTGTTGATGCTGAAGATCTTCGCTTTCGTGGCACTCGGCATGCTCGGCTGGGCTCACCGCCGACACACCCTGCCCGAGGTGGAGGCGGAAAGACCTGGAGCGTTTGCCAGGCTCGCCAGCGTCGAGGCCGCCATCATGGCCGCCACCATTGGCGTGGCCGTCGCGCTCGGATCCACCGCGCCGCCGGGTGCCGCGTCCGCATCCGCTCCGACTCCCGCAGAGGTGCTGCTCGGGTTCCCCATACCGGACGCCCCGACCTTCGGTTCGCTCTTCACCGGTTGGCGTCTTGACCTGCTGGTCGTCACTACGCTGCTGATTGCAGCCGTGTCATACGGACGCGGCTTGTACCGGCTGCACAAGCGAGGCGATCGCTGGCCGATCGGGCGTGCCATTGCCTGGTACGCCGGCCTGACAGTCATCGCGTTCGGCACTCTGTCGGGCTTGGCGGTCTACGGCCGTACTGCATTCAGCCTGCACATGACTCAGCACATGGTGCTGAGCATGATTGCTCCTGTTCTGCTTGTCCTCGGCGCCCCGATCACCCTTGCTCTACGGTCACTCCCAGCCGCACGGGTGAACGAACCTGCCGGACCGCGGGAATGGTTGCTGGCTGCTCTACAAAGCCCCGTGGCACGTGTGCTCACGCATCCGGTCACAGCGTTCATCTTGTTCGTCACGGCGCCATACATGATCTACTTCAGCGGTCTCTTCGAGACCGCGATGCGTCAGCACTGGGCGCATGAGCTCATGCACGTACATTTCGTGCTGGTGGGCTATCTCTTCTTCGAGTCACTCATCGGCAGAGACCCGATTCCGCATCGAGCGTCGTATCCAATGCGAATGGTCACGTTGTTCGCCTCGCTGGCGCTGCACGCTTTCTTCGCCGTTGCACTGATCAGTAGCAGCGCGGTCATTGCTACCTCGTATTACGAAACCCTGGCCCGGCCATGGTGGACCGACCTGCTGAAAGACCAAACCCAGGGTGCCTCGTTCGCCTGGGCGTTTGGTGAGCTGCCGGCGATCATTGTGCTCGTCGTCCTGCTGTTTCAGTGGTCACGCGAAGACGATCGACGGGCAGAGCAAGCCGATCGACGAGCTGACCGCGACGGCGACGCTGAGCTGCAGGCCTACAACCAGATGCTTGCCGCCAAACGCGGTCGGGACGGAGTCAGCTGACGACTACGCGCGAGACGCCGATGCCGCTTCTGGTGTCTGCTCCGTAGCGGTCAATCTCTTGCTGAATGTCCAGCGGGGCCAGGCGCGTGCGTGCCGCCAGCACGTCTTCGGTGATCCGGTCGGCAGGCACCAACCACGAGACCTCGAACTCCAACCCATCAGGGTCTTGGGCGTAGAGGGCCTTGGTCGTCGAGTGGTCGGTGGCACCAACCAGCGCACCCAGCCTGGTCAGGCGTTCGGCGATGTCAGCGAGATCGGCAAGAGTGTCGACCTCCCAGGCGAGGTGATAGAGACCGACGGTGCCGCGTCCTGCAGCCGAGGGCCCGGCTTGGGCGCCGATCGAGAAGAGTCCCAGGTCGTGGTCGTTGGTCGATCCGGGGGCGCGCAGGAACACTGCACCCGTCATCGCGGGCATGTCAGGAATCGGCGCGAAGCCCAGAGCCTCGGCGTAGAACGCCGCGCTTGCCTGGGCGTCCCTCACATAAAGGACGGCATGGTTCAGACGGTGAACGGACATCAGGCACCCCTCCGGGCCAATGCGAATGTGACATTGGGAACAACTTACATGAACGTTCAAGTATTCCGCTAGGATGGGCCTATGGAAACGATGGCGGTGGCACCAGACGCACCCACCGAGGACAGCGCCCGCTGGCTCTCAGAGTACGAACAGTCGACTTGGCGCTCGTTCCTCGCCATGCAACGACTGATCCGAGACACCCTCGAACGGCAGTTGCAGCGGGACGCCGCGGTACCTATGACGTACTACATCATCCTCGCAATGCTGTCCGAAGCGCCAGAGCGAACGTTGCGAATGAGCGAGCTCGCGGTCATCGCGGGAACGTCGCAGAGTCAGCTCTCGCACGCAGCAAGTCGCCTGGAGGATTCCGGGTGGATCGAACGTCGCCGGTGCGAGTCCGACAAACGTGGCTACCTCGCGACGCTGACAGACGAGGGGTTCGAGGTACTGAAGAAGGCAGCGCCGAGTCACGTCGAGAGCGTTCGATCAGTGCTCTTCGATGCCATCACTCCAGCGCAGGTGGATCAGCTCCGCAGCATCTGTGAAGACGTTTTGTCCCACAGCTGCGGTGAAGACTCACCAATGAAGTACATCGTCGGCTAGCTGTCCCCATGACAAATGCGTCCGTGATGTCCAAGCGGATCGAGACCGAACTCAAACGAAGTGCATCCCCCGAGCGAGCCGTCGCTGAGAAGAAGTACCTCAAGAGCGACCTGAGCTTCCTTGGGGCAACCCTCGGCGACATCCGGAGGGTGACCAAGCAGACCGTCAAGAGTGCAGAGACGCAGGATGCTGCTCTTAAGCGTGAGGGCGTCCTGGCGCTGGTCGAGGAGCTCTGGCAGAAGCCGTTGTTCGAACGTCGAATGGCAGCCGTGATCGTCCTGGAGCAGCACATAGATGAACTTCGCTCCGCCGACCTGAGGTTGATCGAGCGGCTGATCCGTGAGTCGTACACGTGGGCGTTCGTCGATGCGTTGGCCGCAAATGTCGTCGGTGGGTTGGCGGTCCGATACAAGATCCGCCGAGTGCTCGACCGGTGGTCACGCGACAAAGACTTCTGGATTCGTCGCTCGTCGCTGCTTGCCGAGCTGAGGCCACTCAAGGAAGGGGCACCGTTCGAACCTTTTGCTCTTCGCGCCGAGGCGATGCTCGAGGAGAAAGAGTTCTTCATCCGCAAAGCGATCGGCTGGGTCCTGCGAGAGACGTCGAAATCCCGTCCAGATGAGGTTTTCAACTGGATCGCGCCGCGCACAGATCGGGCTTCAGGTGTCACCATGCGCGAGACGGTCAGGTATCTGGGCCAAGAGCGCTCGGCCCTGCTCATGGACGCCTACCGGGAACACCGCCCAGCTAAGTAAGCGGCCGATTCACGTAGCCCGCAGCCTCGTGGTGGTATCGCCGACGCACAACGATCTGGAACAACAGCGCCGGCGGATACAGGAGTCGACGCCACCCGCTAGCAGCGCCGCTAGCGATGCGATGCGTGAAGAAGACAGCTCCGCTTTCAGCGCGATGGAAAATGAATGCTTCCTCCCCGGCGATTGGATGACCGTAGCGAGTGCCATAAGCGAATCCACACCTCGCCTCCTCGTTCATCACTGCAATGACCCGCACCGGTTCAGCGATCTGTAACAGCCCGTGCTTTGGTCGAAGGACGTAGTCGTCACCAACCTCGACGACGGGTGCGGACTGCTGGCGATCGACCATGAACCCACTCTGCAGCTTGAGCTGCCACGTTGTTCCGAGTTCTTGCGCTCGCGTTCAGGCCTCGCCGCCGGCTCCCACGCGAAGAGTTCTCGCGTATGTCCGAAGCTCGTTCCCTCGACCGGTCCAGACCGGGTCTTCGATCTGCGTCACTCCCGGACGGCCATAGTTCAAGGGCGATGGCCGTCCATAACGTTTCATAAGAAGTCTGGGGATTCGAAGTTTCGCAGGCTAGGCCTATGTCTTGGAATCTACTCGCCCGCGGCGGTATTCCTCGTCACTCACGTGTTCAAGCCAGGTCACGACCTCGCCGTTCTCGTCGGCTTCCTGCATGGCGACATGGGCTATGAATCGATCAGGCGTCGCGCCGTGCCAGTGTTCTTCTCCGGGCTCGATGTAGACGACGTCGCCGGGACGGATCTCTTGGATGCCTCCGGTGCGGGTCGCGACGAGACCGATTCCGTCGGTGACGTAGAGAGTCTGTCCGTTGGGATGGTGGTGCCAGGCAGTGCGGGCGCCGGGTGCAAACCGGACGTGAGCGCACCCGATCCTGGACTGGTCGTCGGGATTGCGGATGACGTCGACGTAGACAGTGCCGGTGAACCAGTCGGCCGATCCTGCGGCGGACGTGCCGCTGCTCGGGGTGAACTTCATCGGTCGATCCCTTCGATGAAGACTTCTCAGCTCTCCTGCGGTGGAGCTGAGGGGATTTGAACCCCTGACCCCCTCGTTGCGAACGAGGTGCGCTACCGGACTGCGCCACAGCCCCTCAGAGCCATAGCCCCTTGGACGCATGAGGATAGCAACGTCAACGGGACAGCCCTGACTTGGCGTCAGTCGCCAACTGCCCTTCGGCTGCCGTCCCCATCGTCGTCCGCGGGCGGCGCGATTTCTTGGTCGAGCAGTGCGTCCAGCTCATCTTCGGCCACCTGCGCGGCAAGCAGGTCCTCGTCTGCCATGTCGTCGTCGAACAGGCGGCCCGAGCTCCATGCCCCTGGAGTCGTGAGATCGATGACCTTGATCGGTCGAACCGCTTTGGGAGCGGTCACGTACGTCGGCAGTGGTAGTGGGTTCGGGCGCCACGCCTCGTCATCAGTGTCGTCATTGGGACCAGCATTCTCCGCGTGCTCAGCTGAAGCAGCGGTTGAGAGGTCGCCCTTGCGCTCAACCACCACAGCACGGGACGGGCCCTGAACAACGCCGCTCTCGTCTCTGGACTCACGCTGCTCGGCTTCCGACCGAGGCCGGCGCTCTCGGACGTCCGCATCTTGACCCTCGGGAGCGTTGACGGCGATGGTCGATCTCGATCGTGCTGCGCTCGAGCGCGCACCCGTTGCCCGGTGACGCTGCACCCGCTGACGCGCCTGAATCCGAAGATGCACCACGAAAGCCAGGGTCAACATGACAAAGGGAGCCGCCGCCCACCACGGCAGCGGTGTGACGGCCGCCAAGAGCACGGTGACGAAGGTGAGGCCCGCCAAGGCGCCGAGTGTGCGGGCGCGGCGCTGTATCAGCGTCAGCGGAGCGCGGGTGGGACGTTGCTGGCGTCGCGCTTTCGCCGCGGACGCCGCTCGAGCGACCCGCCGGGCGGGGGGGCGGATCGGACGCGATGCCAGCTCACCCTCATCCGAAGCCTCTTCGTCGTGAACCGGCCCTCCGTCCTTCCGCGAGAGCACCCGCATCGCCTGTCCGTACCGTTCCGCCGACCTGTTCTCGGTCGCGGTGTCGTGGTTGCGGAGCCACATCGGGATCAGGACGGCGGCCCACATGATCGCGATTGCTGCATAGATCAGTCCGCTACCCACGGGACATCACGGTACGTGCGGCCCCGTTCACTTTCCGGTAACGCGTCCGGTGTGTCGTCGGTGGCTGGTCGGGCTACTGCCGGCCTATTGGTAGCGCGACTCCTCCGCTCGGCGTACCCGTCGCCAGCGTTCGAGGACGCCTTCGGGCACGTCCTTGTCGAACATCACGTAGACCAGATGATCACGCCACTCACCGTCGATGTGCAGAAAGGCCGCTCGCTCGCCCTCGTACCGAAATCCCAGCTTCTCTGCCACCCGGCGACTGGGGTGGTTCTCAGGACGCATGGCGACCTCGATCCTGTGCAGGCTCAGCTCCCGAAAGGCATGGTCTGTGGCGAGGGCCACCGCCGTCGGCGTGATCCCCCGGCCGGCGTACTCGTGGCTGATCCAGTACCCGATGTGGGCGCTGCGCAGCGAGCCGTACTGAACGTTGCCGACCGTCAGCTGTCCCACCAAGGTGCCATCGAAGGTGACCACGAACGGCAGCACCCGACCGCTCCGAGCCTCGCGGCGGAGCGCGGTGATCATCGAATGAAAACCCAAAGGGGCCTGCCGCGGGATCGGCGAGGTCGCCTCCCACGGTCGCAGCCAGTCGACGCTGTCGGCCCGAACGCGTCGCCATCGTCCGGCGTCCCGGTGACTGATCGGCCGCAGTCCCACTCGCCCATCGGTGAGTGTGACCGGCCAACCCCGAGTCAGTGGTCACCGCCGGCAAGCTGTTCCTTGACGTGGTCGAGCAGGGGACCAACCACAGCCACACCGTCGCGTGCTCCACCTACCGACCCGGGCAGGTTGACGATCAACGTCTGCCCGACGACTCCGGCAATGCCCCGCGACAACGACGCTGTGGGAATACCGGCATCGATTCCGGCAGCTCGAATGGCTTCGGCGATGCCAGGAATCTCACGCTCGACGACACGTCGAGTGGCCTCCGGTGTTCGGTCGTCGGGGGCAATCCCAGTACCTCCCGTGGTCAGCACTGCGTCGACTCCGGACGCCGCAGCCTCGCCCAGCACGCGAACCAGCTCATCCTCGTCATCGGAGACGACCCGTATCGCTGCGTGAGTGACACCCCACAACGTGAGGGCATCGACGATGGAAGGGCCCGACCGATCTTCGTACTCACCAGCCGCGGCGCGGGTCGAGACCGTCACGACCATCACGCGCAGCTCCGGCCCCTTCACGCCGGCGGAGGAGCCGCTGCTACTCACGGTGCCAGTCACCGGACTTGCCACCGGTCTTGGTCTCGACTCGAACGTCGGTGATCGTGGCCGCAGGATCCACCGCCTTGACCATGTCGATCAGCGCCAGTCCAGCGACGGTCACACAGGTAAGCGCCTCCATCTCGACGCCCGTGCGGTCTGCGGTTCGCACCGTCGCATCGATCGTCACATGATCGTCCTGGACGACGAGGTCGACAGCCACTGCATGAATGGCAATGGGGTGGCACAGAGGAACGAGGTCGGGGGTGCGCTTGGCGGCCTGGATACCCGCGATCCGTGCTACGGCGAGGGCGTCTCCTTTTGGGACGCCTGCTCCGCGTAGCAACTCGACCACCTCGGGCGAGACGGTTACGCGTCCGGACGCCGTGGCGGTTCGCACCGACACTTCCTTGCCGCTCACATCCACCATGCGGGCGGCGCCCTGGGCGTCAAGGTGCGTGAACTCGCTCATGTCGTCAACCACTCACCCGGCACGTCGTTCGAGCATCATCACGGTGACGGCGTCACCTGCTGCCACGTGTGTCGACTCGTCGGGGATGACGATCAGACAGTTGGCCTTTGCCAGCCCGGCAAGCAGGTGCGACCCGGGGCCACCGACGGTCTTGACCACGTAACGGCCCTCTTCGACGCCCAGGTCACCACGAAGGAATTGGCGTTTGCCCGCTGGCGACTGCACGCCGTCTCTGAGAACCGCGCGGACAGTTGGGCGGTGCAAGGGCTCAAGCGCCTGCATACGTCGTAGCACTGGGCGCACGAACATCTCGAACGACACGAACGCGGACACCGGGTTCCCCGGCAGCGTGAAGATCGGCGTCTTGTCGGGGCCGATTCGGCCAAAACCCTGCGGCATACCGGGCTGCATCGCGACTTTGTCGAAGGTGACGGCGCCCATACGGCTCAACGCCTCTTTCACCACGTCGTACGCGCCTACGCTCACACCACCAGTGGTGATCACCAGGTCGGCACGGATCAACTGATCCTCGATTGTCGTGATGAGCTGCTTGGGCTCGTCCGGCACGAAGCCCACGCGATACGCGGTGCATCCGGACGCCGTCGCCGCCGCCGCCAACATGAAGCTGTTCGAGTCGGGGATCTTGCCTCCGGCGATGGGCTCGCCGGGTTCAACCAGTTCGCTCCCGGTTGACATGACAACGACCCGAGGCCGCGGGCGTACCAAAACTCGAGCGCGACCAACCGCCGCCAAGAGCGCCAGCTGCGCGGGGCCAAGCCGCGTACCTGCGGGTACCACCAGATCACCGGACGCCGCATCCTCACCTTGGCGCCTCACGTAGGCGCCGGCCTGGGGTGCGCGCGTGATGGACACCTGCACGATGTCGCCATCGGTCCACTCCACCGGCACCACGGCGTCCGCACCTGCCGGCATCGGACCACCGGTCATGATGCGTGCGCACTGCCCTGGCGAAACGGCGAGTGCGCCTGAGTACCCGGCGGGAATGTCGCCGACAACCGGCAACGAAACCGGCTTCGTCTCCGAGGCACCGACGATGTCTTCACTGCGAACGGCGTAGCCGTCCATGGACGAGTTGGTGAACGGCGGAAGATCCCATTGCGCTGAGACGTCCTCGCTGAGAGTGCAGCCGTGGGCGTCAAGCAACCGCAGCTCGAGCGACGACAGCGTTTCGATGCCGGACAGACAGTCGTCGAGGTGCTGGTCGACAGTCTTCATGACTGCGCCGCACGTTGCTCATCGACGAACTGGCCAAGCCACTCAACAAGCTCGGGCCCGATATCGGGTCGTTCACTCGCCAACTTCACGATGGCCCTCAAGTAGTCGCCGCGATCACCGGTGTCATACCGGCGTCCGCGAAACACGACTCCGTGTACGCCGCCGCCTTGATCTGCTGACATGGTGGCCAAAGTCTGCAGCGCGTCCGTGAGCTGGATCTCGTCGCTGCGTCCGGGAGGCGTCTTACGCAGCACCTCAAAGACGGCCGGGCTCAGCACGTAGCGACCGATCACCGCGAGGTTGCTCGGTGCCTCTTCGACCGAAGGCTTCTCGACGAGTGCGGTGACGCGTACTACGTCAGTTTCATCGGTCGGCTCGACCGCGGCGCACCCGTAGAGGTTGACCTGTGACGGAGGCACCTCCATCAAGGCGATGACGCTTCCACCGAGTTGCGCCTGCACGTCGATCATCTGCGTGAGCAGATCATCGCGCTCGTCGATCAGGTCGTCACCGAGCAGCACCGCAAACGGCTGATCGCCCACATGCTCGGCCCCGACCAACACCGCGTGACCCAGGCCGCGCGGATCACCCTGGCGTACGTAGTGGATCTGGCCAAGCGATGTCGACTCTTGGACCCGCTGGAGACGGTCGAGGTCGCCCTTCTTCTGCAGCGCGTCCTCGAGCTCAATGTTGCGGTCGAAGTGGTCCTCAAGCGGACGCTTGTTGCGGCCCGTGACCATGAGCACGTCGAAGAGACCTGCGCCGACGGCCTCTTCCACCACGTATTGGATCGCTGGCTTGTCGACGACCGGCAGCATCTCCTTGGGGACGGCCTTCGTTGCCGGGAGGAAGCGAGTACCCAGACCCGCGGCGGGAATGACAGCCTTCGTGGGGCGCTTCATGCCCCGAATCTAGCGGTCGACCGTCCGGGCCGTTCCCACCGACATCATCCAGCGGTCGCGCCCGGAGTTCTTGGCGCGGTACAGAGCCCGGTCGGCCTCTTGCAGCAGCTCACGTGATGCCGCTCCGTTCTCGGGATACACCGAGCCGCCGATCGAGACGGTGACCGGAAGCTCGACGTCGTTGTCCTCGAAGGTGAACGGAGTCGATCGGATTGCCGTGCAGATGCGTTCAGCTAGGTTCTCGGCTCCGTTGGCTGTTGTCTCGGGGAGCACCACGACGAACTCCTCGCCGCCATAGCGAGCCAACGTGTCGACCTCGCGGATCTCAGCCTGCACCCGAGCCGCGAACTCGCGCAGCACCGAGTCGCCGCTCTGATGTCCGTACGTGTCATTGACGTTCTTGAACCGGTCGAGGTCGAGCATCAACACCGACAGTGACCGGTCGAACCGGTTGGCGCGCTCGACCTCTCGGTTGAGCGAGGTCATGAGATAGCGATAGTTCCAGACCCCGGTCAGCGGGTCGATCGTGGACGCCCGGGTCGCCTCGTCGTGCAGCAGGACGTTCTCGACCGCGATGGACGCCGGCCCAGCGAGCGCTTGTAGCGCGGACTCAGCGGCGGCATCGAATCCCCCAGGCTCGGTCGGCGCGAACAGCGCGATCACACCGAACACGTGAGGCGGACGCCGCAGCGGCACCGCAACCACCTGGCCGCGTTGCGGTTCGTGACCAGCTGGCATGAGTTCTGCAGTCGACCCCATTTCGCCTCGCACGGTCAGTCCGGAGGCCGCGACGGAGCCGAGCACACCTTGCCCGGCGACAACGGCGTCCGGAACGGATAGGCCACGCACCCGCATTCCGTGCTCCGCGTGCACGGTGAGCCCGCCGTGCTCGTCCCCCAGCAAGATGAGGCCGGCTTCAGCGCCGACGCTGGTCATCGCGGTCTCGAGCACGACGGGTACGAGCGTGTCCAAGTTGAGAGTGGCTGAGAGCGCATCACCGATCCGGTCGTAGTTCGCCTTGAGTGCGTCTCGACTGCCTTCCAGCTCGGTGACATACGTCAGCAGCTCATCCGTCATGTGGTTGAACGCACGCGCGAGGCGTCCGACCTCATCCGACCTGCGCACCGCTATCGACTTCGTGAGGTCTCCAGAAGCAACGGCTTCAGCAGCTTCGGTCACCTCTTCAAGTGGTCCGGTGAGGTCGCGGGCGATCGCTACAGCAGCGACCACCGCAACCACGACAGCAACCAGCGCAACCATGAACACGGTCTGGACAAGCAGGCCGCTGTCCGGCGTTGCCGTGGCAACGATGAGATCGAAGGGCATACCCGGGGTCGACGGTGTAACAGCAGCGGTCGCACCCTCCAGGTTCACCACTCCGTTCTCCGAACGGGCCGTCGCAACGAGATCGGGGAGGACGTTCTGATCGATCGATGGATCAGAGCTCGTGGCGACGATGTCACCTCCAGACATGAGCACGACATCGCCGGTGAACGCGAGTCGTGACCGCAAGCTGTCCAGATAGGCAGTGTCGACTGACTGCGCCGCCCGAACCGCCGCAAGCTCAGGACGATTGTTGTCGATCACCTCTTGCTCGGAAGTGATCGCAGCGCCGCCAGAGTTCCCCGCCGTGCACTGCGGCCACGGCGACGTCACCAGCGGTTCGGGAATCTGGCCGGCGCTTGCCAGAGTGTTGGCCCGCTTGTTGACAACTCCCACCCAGTCAGCGAGACCATCTCTTACTGCAACGCTTGCGGCCTTGGCGGGCGCGTTGGTCGCCAACATCCGACCCGTAACAAGGGCGGCAGTAGAGACGCGGTCACACTGCTGTGCGAGCTCGTCACTGACACCGGCGTTAGCGCTGGTCACCAGCGCATCGGCTCGGTCGGCCGTCGCGCGCGGCACGGCGTAGAGCACGAGGACGCCGGCCGCCACCAGCGGCGCGACCACCAGCGCCACCAGCACAAGTGCCAATCGGGTTCGAAGCGTCATCAGTCCTCCGCCTTCATCATCCGCGTCGCCGATGACCGATGACTAGGTCCATGATGGTCCGGTGACCCATTTGGAGCAGCCCGATCGGGGCAGTCAGTCCGACGAGACCACCCATTTGCCGGATCAAAAGTCGCTGAAGAAGGCCATGAGGGCCAGCATTCGGAGTGCGCGCGATGCTCGACCACTCGCAGAGCGAGAGGCATTCGCAGCCAAACTGGCCGACTGGACGCCCCCGCCAGGCACCAAACGCGTGAGCTGTTTCATCGGGGTGGGGAGCGAGCCAGACACGGGGCCTCTGCTCGAACGACTGAGCAAACAAGGCATCGAGGTGCTGCTGCCGATCACCTTGGACGACTTCTCGCTGGACTGGGCGGTCTACGCCGGACCTGACGACCTGGTCGACGCGCGGTTCGGCCTTCGCGAACCGTCCGGTGAGCGACTTGGGGCCGCTGCCATCGGAACGGTTGACGTCGTCCTGATCCCGGCGCTGGCGATCGATCAAGAGGGACGCCGGCTCGGTCAAGGCGCCGGCTGCTACGACCGGGCGCTTCCGCACGTCCCAGAATCCACACCGATCCTCGCTGTCGTGTACGACGACGAGCGGCTGAGCGAGCCACTGCCCGAAGAGCCGCACGACCGTCGCGTGAACGGGATCGTGCCTTAACCGGTCTAACCGTCCGCGGGTCTCAAGCTCAGGGTGTCTTCGGCCGTAGCGCTCACTGCGTCCGCCGAGAACTGCCACTCGTAGGTGTCGCCGGCGGCCCACGCCGCAAACTGATCGGTGTAGTGGGGGCTGAACACGTGACCGCTTTCACCGGTGAGCTGCACCCACCTCGAAGCGTCCAAGTCAGTCAAGTCGACGACCATGCGCATCGAGGGCACCCAGTTGACGTCGTAACCGCGGTACGCCGTCCATCCTGTGGCGTCGACGATGCCTTCGCCTCCTGCGGTCTCGAACGGTCCTCGGTTGAAGATCGCTTCAAGGGGCGCGATGCCGCTTTCCCCAAGGGTTGGGGTTCGCAGCTCGAACTGGTGCAGGTCTCCCCAACGCCACGCACTCTGGTCGTCGCCGAGGCGATCAGTCAGTTCATCCGTGGCGTCGTTCATCGCCTGCGCAAGCATCTGGTCACGAAGCTCGACGACGTCCGTGCGCTGGTCGTCCCACCAGTCACCAAGCGGGTCGTAGAAAAGCCTCGTCATCACTTGGAACCAACGGTCACTCCCGTCGGGGCGCAGGTCGCCGGTGAGCTCGTCCTCGAAAGTGAGCCGCAGCACGTTCCTCCAGACCGCGTTGTAGTAAGCGGCGGCAGGAGAGTCGACGTCTTGGTGGTAGTCCCAGTTGCTCAGCATCTCGCGGGCACGCACGGTGTCAGGCGAAAGCCTGGCCTCGTTGAAGTCGTCGAGGTCGAACAGCTCGCCGATGAGCACGGACGCGAAGTCGTTGCGAGTGTCGGTCATCAGTTGAGCGGCTGACTCGGGTGTGAGCGGTGGAGAGGCTTTGATCAGGTCTACTAGTCGTTGGCTTCGATACCCGTAACCCCAGTCTTCGGTGAGGACGCGGGGGTAGGCGTCGACAACTGCTTGGTTCGCCGTCACGATGTACTGCTCGGGCGGATCGAACTCCCAGGGGAGCTGGCTGAACGGTATGTAGCTCAGCCAGTCGTTCGAACTGTTCCATCCGTCGACCGGCATCGTGCCGTCATTGCCCGGTGGCCGTGAGGGGATCTTGCCCGGCATCTGGTACCCGATGTGTCCGTCGACGTCGGCGTAGATCATGTTCTGGCTCGGAACCGCGAAACTCACCCCTGCGGACCGGAACTGATCGAAGTTGGAAGCCCGGTTCAGTTCGAGAATGGCGTCGGCAGTGCGATCTGGCTGCAGGGCCGTCCATCGCAGTGCAACCGCTACCTCGTCTGCCTGTCCCGGCAGACTGGTGATGTCGAAAGCGTCCTCGATCATCTGCTTCTGCAGGTCGCCGACATCTGACAGAAGTGGCCCCCACTGCGTCGACCTGACGGTGACATCGACAGGGTCACCACCAGCAACCTCGATGGTCTCCCTGTGCGTCTTCAGGCTACGAAAGTGTCCGTCGCGCACATAACGGTTGCCGTTGATCGCCTCATAGGCAAGGTCGGTGACATCAGCACCGTTGTTGGTGAACCCCCAGGCGATGTGGTCGTTGTGACCGATGATGACGCCAGGCACACCAGAGAACGTGAACCCACCGACGTTGTAAGGACACCTGACGTCCAGGTGGTTGCACTGCAAATTCATCTGGTACCAAATTCCAGGAAGACTCGGTGCCAGGTGCGGGTCGTTCGCCAACAACGCCCCGCCGGACGCCGTCCGCGCACCGGTGACAGCAAACGAGTTCGAGCCGACTCCCGGGCCGTATGCCCCGAGCCATCGATCGAGCTGTTCGGCGCCGTTCGTCGCACCATGGAGCAGGTCTGGAATCACTGGTGCAGCGCCCTGCTCTCCCTGCAAGCCACCAGGGTTGGGCAGTGGGCTCACCATCGCGGCATTTGGATCCCACTGACCATCGACGACGGCGCCCCTCGGAAGAATTGGATCGTGCTTGTCGTATGGATAGGGCGGGTAAAGGTCGCTCAGGCGACCGCCGACCTTCGGTGAGAGCAACGCTCGAGCAGTTTCGTCCTCGAGGTTGGATCGCAGATCCCAGGCCATTGCCTTGAGCCACGACACCGAGTCAGCCGGCGTCCACGGTTCGATCTGGTAGCCACGTGCGCTCACAGCAAGCGCCGCGTACTCCAGGCTGACTTCGGTGGGGCTACGCCCTGCCAGGTATGCGTTGACGCCGTCCGCGTAGGCCTGAAGCGCGTCCATGGTCTCCGGCGACAAGATCTCGAGTTCTTTCTCAGCAACAGTTCGCCACCCGAGCGTCCGGACGAACTTGTCGGTGTCGACCTGAGACTCGCCGAACATCTCAGACAACCGACCTGAGGTGATGTGCCGTCGCACATCCATCTCCCAGAACCGATCCTGGGCATGCACGTACCCCTGCGCGTAAAAGAGGTCGTGAGATGTAGTGGCTTCGATGGTCGGAACGCCGAGGTCGTCGCGCAGCACGTCGACCGGACCGTCGAGTCCCGGCAACGAGACCTCGCCGGTGGTTTGAGGGAACGACCGCTGCACCAACCAACCTGCGGCCACAGTTGCCACAATCGCCAACAGCGCAAGCGCACCGACCACGACGGCAAGCGTCTCGAGCCACTTGCGGCGTTTGCCTCCTGAGGCGCGTCGGTCGAACGCCGCCTGGCCTTCGCGGGCACGCCTTCGCAACCGGCGCTTCGGCTCACGTCCGGATCGGCCCGCGTTGTCGCTGTCGAGGACCTCATGCTCCGACACACTCGCGACGGTACTCGACGGTGCGCGGGTTCAGATCCACCGAAGATTGATCGAGGTCGCCAACTCAGTGGACGAGAATCCATCCGATCGCGGCTGCGCCCAAGCAGAGCGCGACCGTCGCAACCACATTGGCGACCGCCATCCAGCGGGCACCCCCGGTGGCGAGTCGATCGGTTTCCCACGCGAACGAGCTGAACGTCGTCAACGATCCGCAGAAACCGATGCCGACCAGCGCGAAAGTGGAACTGGTGCTGGTCCAACGCGCTGCGAAGGCACCGAGCAGACCTGAGCCGGTGATGTTCACGATGAAGGTTCCCCACGGGAACACCGGCGCCCATCGACGTTGGATGCTGACATCGACCCACCATCGTGTCGGTGCACCCATGGCAGCACCGAGCGCTACCAGCACGAGAGCCACCGGCGACCCGTCAGTGCTCGCCGTGGCTGTCGTCAGACCCAGCCGTCGACTCACCCAGACTCGCGTCGCCGACATAGTGAACAACCGCCACGTCTTCGACAGTGACGATTCCGCCGGAAACTACCGCGGTGACTTTCGGCAGGAAGGCGCGAATCTTTGCGGCCTCGTCGATGATCGTGATCATCACCGGGAGGTCATTGGACAGTGAGACCAGTCTCGAGGTATGGACGATGGAACGACGCCCAAAGCTCTCGATCCCGCGCATGACAGTGGCGCCAGCAAGTCCGGCTTCCCGCGCCAAGATGACGATCTCGGAGTACACGGGCCGATGCGCGTGCACCTCCTCTTCGCCGACGATGACCGTCAGTTTGAGAGCGTGGCCGTCCAGCGTTGTCATCAAGCGCCTCCGGGAGTCTCACCGAGCGCACGACGGGCGCCGTATGAACCGATGTGCACCAGCAGCAGGCCAAAGATCACCGACCCGAGCGTGTACGCCACCGCCATGCCAATCGCATCGGCGTCCACCAGTCGAACCCCCTCGACCGCGAATGTCGAGAAGGTGGTGAAACCTCCTACGAATCCGACAGCTGCGAAAGGCCGCACCCACCATGCCGGAGGGATGCCTTCGGTCCACCACGTCAGCAGCACGCCGATCACCGGGCATCCCAGCAGGTTGACGACCAAGGTGGCGGTGGGTAACGACGGCGGATGCCATGGAATCGCGATGACGATTGCCCACCGAGCCAACGACCCTAGGACGCCTCCAGCGGCCACGGCGGCGGCGATCCGCAGGTCAGATGGTCGGCCGGAAGGGTGCACGGGCCCACCGTAGGCCCCCTGTCGATCTAGTCGCCCTCGATCCAGTCGCTGCTGCGATCACCGCTCACCTATGGCGTACACTTAGCACTCGCGCTGGCAGAGTGCTAGCGCCATCTAACTGCAGAAGCTCCTAGGAGTATCCGTGCCGACCTATGCGTACGTCTGCACCGAATGTGCGCACAGCTTCGACATCGTGCAAGCGATCACCGATGACGCCCTGACAGCCTGCCCTTCCTGCGGCGGCCAGCTTCGCAAGAAGTTTCACCCCGTGGGTGTCACGTTCAAGGGTTCGGGTTTCTACCGCACCGACAGCCGCGCCGGGTCGTCAGACAGCAAGGAATCCTCCTCCGCGAACACCGGGGCCAAGGAAGGCGCCAGCAAAGACTCCGGCTCATCGGGTTCGTCCGGCTCGTCCGACAGTGGTAGCGCGAACGGCTCGGGCAGCTCGAAGGAATCCGGTAGCTCAAAAGGATCCGGCGGCTCCAACGGCTCGAGTGGCTCGTCGACGAAGCCGGCGTCCAGCAGCTCAGGTAGTAGTTCAAGCAGCTCCTGACCCCTCGCGGTGTGACTGTGGACAGTGGCCACCGTCAAGGCCGCTCGCCGTAGCGTCCGGATATGACAGTCCGTTCCCCCACCAGCTCGCGCGCGGGAGGGGATCCACGCACTCCTGTCCCGCCGGCCCTGACGCTCGAGGAACGCGCCACCAAGGTTCGCCGCTGGTTGATCTTGCATCGGCGACTGGTATCAGGAGTGCTCGCGTTCTGCTCAGTGTTCTGCGCCCTTCAAGTACTTGCGCCCGATCGGGGCTCCGACTCGTCCACGGCCAATCGCGGACCGGCACCGGTTGCCGAAGGTCTGCTGGAATATCCGGTTCGGCTGTCGGACGCCGCGGTCGCGGAGCTGTTGGCACCGGGCGACGTCATCGACGTACTGGGCTCAGAGCTGCGCGGACCAACGGAGGTGGTTGCAGATGGCTTGCTAGTGACCGACGTGCCGATAGGCGATTCCGGTATCGGTAGCTCTTTCGGATCGGAGGGCGATGGACTCGTGGTGGTGGCGGCCACGCCCGACGAGACCCTCGCCCTCGCAGCCGCTGCAGCACGAGGACCGCTGACCGTAGCGGTGCACCCCTGAACCCTGTTGACTAGCGGGCTGGAGGGGGCACGTTCAACCTGGGAGGGCTTGTGAAGGGCTTCAAGGAATTCATCATGCGCGGCAATGTCATCGATTTAGCTGTCGCATTTGTGATCGGCCTTGCGGTAGTCGCACTCATACAAGCGATCGTTAATGGGCTAATCAATCCGCTAATAGCAGCGCTCTTCGGGCAACCCAATCTCGACTCGGTTGGCACGTTCACAATTAACGACGCCCAATTCAGCGTCGGAGTAGTGCTCACTGCCTTGGTGAACTTCATCCTCATCGCAGCTGCTGTGTACTTCCTCATCGTGCTGCCAGTGAACAAACTCCGTGAGAGGGGCGCCCAGGACGAGACTGTCCCCCCTACAGAGCTCGAGCTGCTCACCGAGATCCGTGACGCGCTCGTCGCCGGCAAGGGCGGCACGATCTGACACTGGCGAGCAGCGATGACTACGAGCCATGGTGCGGTGGGACGTCCTCGCGCAGTTCGTCATCGCGCTCGCTGTCACTGTCGACAGAGTCGCGATCGAGGTCATCCTCGGTCTGCTCAGGCAGCAGTGGCTCATCTCGCCAGTCGCGCTCGCTCACCTGACCAGGGTAGACACACTCGCTCCTGCCCCGACGCACCTCGCATCCTGAGCATGCGACGACGCCACGACACCAAGCGCATCAGTGGCTATCCATTTAGGGCTGAGCTGCCCAGTTCCAGGTCTGCCAACCGGTCCCTGTCAGTGGGTTGATGAGGCTGCCATCCTTGTTCCACATATTCGTGAGCCACACAACACCTGTCGCTCCGTCGATCGGCGCCGCCGGATCCGGTGTGGCGGCGGCATAGTCTCCCCAGCGACACTCGTCAGTCACACCAGCACACGCGAAGTCGACGTCAAAACCCGGCGAGGCCTTCACCGTCACCGGCGCCGACTGGGCGCTGCCGTCTACCTTCGAGACCATCTTGATAGTGGGAAAGGTAGAAGCAGACGAGGTATTGAAGCCCATCACCATGTTCTGCCCGAACGCCTTGGTGCTGCCATTGACTACGCGGTCAGGCGAGATGGCGCCGTTGAACGAGAATAAGGACGCACTGCTGACTTTGCCGGAGCGGAGCACGGTCGATTTCGTCGCCTTGATCTCATACCACCGCACCTCCGCCCCTGCGCCGCCGTTCACTGTGTGTTGGGTCCATAGAGCCAACGCGCCGTTCTTGGATGGGTCGACCGCGGCGACGGCTTGCGTTGGACGCGTGTCAGAGGTGTCGATGGTCCTCGATGTTCCCGCCTGTGGCGCCGCAGCGGGAATGTCGTAGCTGGGGATCGCGACATCCGTTCCTGCGGAGGTGATCGACGGGGTGCCATCCAAGTTCTTGGTGACCTTGAAGATGGTGAGGGAGGACGCCGGAAGCGAGACCGGTCACGCGACGACAAACCCGGTTGGGCTCGCGTCCACCTCAGTAGCCGGCACGGGCGTGAAGGCGGCCGTCACTCCGTTGCCCATCGTCACGTCGGTTGCCGAACCGAACGTCAGACTTGAGCCGTCTGGACACGTAGTGATTGCGGCCGTCCCTGCGGGCTTGCCGATGCCCAAGATGTCCGAACCGGTGAAGGAGTTGCCCGTGAAGACGTTGACTCCGATAAGAGCAAAGTCCCTGGAGTCTCCAAGTTTGGGATAGTCGGGGAATGTGCTTCCGTAGCCGACCTGGTAGTGACACCAGTCCGTCGTTGCGTTGTTCGGCGACGCTGACTTGCTAAAACCGAATGCGAGTCGGTTGTCTGTTGAACTCGCCACACTGTCGCCGCTGTAGTAGAAGCGTTCAGTGGTGGCATCCCACATGACCTGGGGATCAAAGTTGTTGTTTCCGGTCTCCGCCCAGAAATTGCTCAAAGAGTCACTATTGATCAGGCTGCCAGTTCTGTCATAGATCCCAACCTTGGAGTTGATGGTTTCGATGTATCGCGTCGTGCCGATAGCTCCGGTCGAGTCCGACGGGGTGTGACCCGCCTGCGAAAGCCCCTTCGAAGCAAGTAACGCAGTCGGGGCAGTTGTGCCTAATGCGTCTGTCTGGCGCGAAGGATTGCTCACCCGCGTGGCCGCCGCGGCTTTTGCCTTCGCGTACTCCGCCTCATCGGGTACCAAGTAACCGTCGTCTAGGGCTCGCGCGGCTGCCGAGCCAAGCGTCCCGTCACCCCCTCCTGACGCCGCTGCCAGTTGTAGCCCGGCTTGGTCTGCGGGCGGACCGTCTGCGGGCGGACCGTCTGCCGACGCGGTCGGGACAAGAAAAACTACGGGAATGACTGCGGCGCAGATCCAGACGAAATGACGTCTCATGTTGCCTTCCTTGACAGGACCCGAAGAGTTAGGTCTTCACGAGACGCTATCGGCAATTGGTGCTGCGCGACGCGGGTCGAGCCAAGTAAGTGGCTCGACAGCGTGAGTTCGTCGACCGTGCTGCG
>JBJMHG010000275.1:0-10459 GCA_045807485.1 Actinomycetes bacterium | reverse complement strand
GCGGACGAAGACCAGCGCGAGCGTCTTCGAAGCGGTGTAGGTCGAGTGGCACCGCGCCGAGTGGGCATTCTTCAGGTCGCGCTTGGTGCCACGCTGGTGCTCGTTGGCCTCATCGCGTTCGGGGTTGGCGGGGTCGGTCTGGGTCAGGCAGGCACCTTGCTAGTAGCAGTTGCGGTGGTGGTGGTTGGTATCGCTCTGGTCGCGAGTCCCTTCGCCCTGCGGCTCTGGCGCGAGCGTGACGATGAACGCCGTGCTCGCATCCGCAGTGAAGAGCGTGCCGAGATCGCCGCGCAGGTGCACGACTCGGTTCTGCAGTCGCTCGCACTCATCCAGAAGAACTCTGCTGATCCAAGCGAAGTGGGACGAATCGCGAGGGCGCAGGAGCGCGACCTTCGACGTTGGCTGTACCCGACGTCGGCACAGTCGGCCTCGTCGCTGCGCGGTGCGCTCGAGAACATGGCCGCAGACGTCGAGGACACTTTTGGCGTCCGTGTCGAAGTGGTCTGCGTTGGCGACGCTCCGGCGTCCGACCGCATGACCGCGCTGCTCCACGCGACTCGTGAGGCTCTGTCGAATGCTGCCCGACACTCTGGCGTCGACACCGTGTCGGTCTACGCGGAGATGAGCGACCGCTCAGTCACTGTGCATGTGCGAGACCGAGGTCGTGGTTTCAACGTCACTGACATACCCGGTGATCGCATGGGAGTGCGCGAGTCCATTCTCGGACGCCTTGAGCGCCACGGTGGCAGTGCGCGAGTGATCAGCGGTCCTGGCGAAGGAACTCGAATCGAGCTGGTGATGGAGACCCGATGAGCAGCGAGCCACCAAGTGAGCAGTCAACCGACCGATTCTCCGCGCGACCCCGCGTAGTGCTCGTCGATGACCACCGAATGTTCCGCACCGGAGTCCGAACCGAGCTAGGCGAACTCGTCGAGGTGGTGGGCGAAGCCGACGACGTCGACAACGCTGTGGCAAGCGTCGTTGACCTGCAGCCGGACGTCGTGCTGCTCGATGTCCATCTGCCTGGCGGCAACGGGCCCGAGGTGATCAAGCGAGTCGGCGACCGTGCCCCGAGAACCCAATACCTCGCGCTGTCAGTCTCCGACGCGGCCGACGACGTCATCGCGACCATCCGAGCCGGGGCTCGCGGCTACGTGACCAAGTCGATCAGTGGAGCTGAGCTGGCGGACGCCGTCGTCCGTGTCGCCGGAGGAGATGCAGTCTTCTCGCCTCGCCTGGCTGGATTCGTGCTGGATGCATTTGCTGGTTCGGTAGAGATCGCAGAGGTCGATGAAGAGCTCGATCGACTGTCGCCTCGAGAACGGGATGTCATGCGCTTGATCGCACGTGGTTACACCTACCGAGAAGCCGCGAGTGAGCTCTTCCTCTCGGTCAAGACCATCGAGACTCACGTGTCGAATGTGCTCCGCAAACTGCAGTTGTCGAACCGAAACGAACTTGCTCGTTGGGCGTCGGACCGCAGGATCGTCTGAGTCGCTAGACCTAAGCGGTGCGGACTACCTGGAACGCCTCGGCCAACCGCCCTTCGGGCAGGCCGAAACGTTCGGCTGTCAGCTTTCCCCAATTGCGGATCAGCTCTTCGAGGTTATCCATGTGCGCGGTCTGCGACTCGTGCTCGCGTAATGCTGCCAGCTTTGTCTCGACCGTCTCAGTGATGTCGATCGTGTGATCAGGTTGCGGGCTTGCCATCACCCACACTTCTTCGACGGTCCAAGCGTCGAGTCCTTCGTCCCCGAGCAAGGAGACGTGTGCGAAGGGGTTGCGCGCATCGGGGTAGACCGCCTGGATGGCGGCGTCTCCAGCGGCCAAGTGGTCGGGATGCGACGCCTGAATGCGGTCCCAGTTGCGCTCGGGTGACTGGATCAGCATGCGTCGCGGACGAACCTGGCGAATCACGCGGCTGATGTCGCGCCGCAGGTCGTGCGACACGGTGAGCTCGCCGTCGCGGTATCCGAGGAAGACGACTTCCTTGGCGCCCCAATGTGCGGCCGCCGCCTGCTGCTCTGCGCGCCGAATACCCGGAATGTCCGATCGTGGAACTGTCGGGTCAAACCCACCGGCGTCACCATCGGTGATGACGCACAGGACGATCTCCAGCCCTTGTGCGCTCCACGTCGCGAGCGTCCCGGACGCCCCAAAGTCGACATCGTCGGGATGGGCGGTGACGACCAACACCCGCTCGACCTCGGCGTCCGGCAGTGGTTGAACCACGACCGCTCCTTCCGGTTTGCTGAGAAAGCGCCCGTTCGTCCCAACGCGTGTTGATCATGCGGGCTGACTCGTTGAGGGTGCGCCGATCGGGTGATCTGCACGGTGCCATGGTAGGCAGGGGCCTTCAGCGCCGACCGCCCGACGCCGAACGTACCCATGATGCATATCTCACCTCGCGCCCACCGACTGCCGGTGCACCTCGTGCTTCTGGCTCTGCTCGTGACGGCCCTTCCGCTGGTCCTCGCGAACCGCGCAGAGGCATCGTTTCCTCATCCGAACACCCCGAAGTTCGGGAGGGCGATCGAGCCCTACGCCTCGTACGAGGGCCAGACTGTGTGCGACCCCGTGGACCGGCCCGGCGCCGAAAAGATCGCCGACCTGATCCGAGCCACCTACGGCAACGACGAGTCGATCGGCATCTCGCGTAATGCTTGCTACACGACCTCCGAGCACAACGACGGACGCGCTTTGGACTGGATGGTCGACTCGACCACCAAGGCCGGACGCGCAAAGGCCGATTCGTTCCTCAGCTGGTTGCTCGGCACCGACAAGTACGGTCACAAAGACGCGATGGCTCGTCGTCTCGGGGTCATGTACATCATCTACCACCGTCACATCTGGCGCGCCTACGACGGCGGGCACTGGGGCGACTACACCGGGACGAACCCACACACAGACCACATCCACATCAGTCTTGGTTACGACGGCTCCACAGGTCGCACTTCGTTCTGGACTGGCAAGCCACTCGCGTCCCCGTGCGCCAACGGCTCGCTCACAACCAATGCGCCCAAGGTTGTGAACGATCCGATGCGCTACGTGCCAGTCGCGCCGACGCGGCTGGCGTCAACTGAGTCGGGTAGCGGAATGCTGAGTGGTCCATGTCGCCTCTTCCACGGTCCCGGGCGACGTGTCGACGTGCAAGTCACAGGCACCGGACCGGTTCCAGGTCGAGGTGTTGCTGCCGTGGCGTTGAACGTTGCCATGCGGCGTCCCAACTGGAGCTCGTCGCTCACAGCCGGCGCTGCTGGTGGCGATGTCTCCCCGGTGCGCCGGGTTTCCGCCGAGCAGAACCAGATCAGCACGTCATCAATGGTGCTTCCCGTGGGAGCCGACGGAAAGGTCAGCTTCTTCTCCGACTTCGGTGCCACTGACTTAGCGGTGAGCGTTGTCGGTTACTACGTGAACCCGGACGCATCACGCACGGTTCGACGGCAGATTGCCGCTGACGGCGGTGACGAGTACGACGGCGTGAGTCCTCAGCGAGTGGCGCAGCTGACCTTGGGCGGTTCCGAGCGCAGCAAAGTCGAGGTTGCAGGCACTGCCGGAACCGACCCAGCCTCCTCATCTGCGACAGTAAGCCTCACCGTGACGCCAGGGGCCGGACGCGGGGCGGTCTACGCGTATCCAGCTGGTCAGGATCGGCCGAAGCTTCCAGTCGTGACCTACGGCAGGAAGGCGAGCACGGTTCAGACGCAGGTGCCTGTTGGCCGCAGTGGGTCAATCGTGGTCGAGAACGATGGCACGAGCTCCCGCACGGTCAACGTCGACCTTTCCGGAGCGTACGAACCGGCTGCGTTGGCGGGTGGGCGCAGCTTCGCTTTGCGCAAGTCACCCAAGCAGGTGGTCGACACCGGCTCTGGGCTCGGCTTCTCGAATCTCGGTGACGGCGCTAGCAAGACATTCCGACTCGGCCGCTCGGTTCCTCGTCACACGGACTCGGTGCTGCTGCAAGTGACGGCCAAGAAGGCAAAGTCCGACGGCGCTCTTACTTTCTGGAAGCCAGGAACCACCCGGCCCGACACCGTCGACCTGTCGGTGGGAGCGGGCGGTGTCGTCACCGGGACGGTGGTCGCGATGGTGGGAGCTGGACGCAAGGTCAACGTGAAGAACATCGGCGCTCGCGGCCTGAGCGTGAAGATCTCTGTGCTTGGCTCGTTCCACTAGACCTGCTGTCTGACGGGGCTGTCCCAGGGGGCTCCTAGACTCCGGTCAGTGACCTCGCTCTTCGATGATCTCCCCGACTTCGCAACCGCGAAGCCAGCTGATGGGCGTCCGGGATCGGGGTCACAACCCGCTACCGACACGCGAGCTCTGCTCGAAGGGTTGAACGACCAGCAGCGCGCGGCCGTCAAGCACGAGGCGAGCCCTCTGCTCATCGTTGCCGGTGCAGGCTCCGGAAAGACCCGCGTTCTCACTCATCGCATCGCCTATCTGCTGGCGGCGAGGGGAGTTCAGCCCGGGCAAATCCTGGCCATCACCTTCACCAACAAGGCCGCAGGCGAGATGAAAGAACGCGTTTCGGCCCTGGTCGGAAACCGAGCCAAGGCCATGTGGGTGTCGACCTTCCACAGCGCCTGCGTGCGGATCCTGCGTCGCGAGAGCAAGCGCCTCGGCATGTCGTCCTCGTTCTCGATCTACGACGCCGCGGACGCCCAGCGACTCATGACGATGGTGTGCCGAGACCTCGATCTAGACCCCAAGCGGTATCCACCCAGGTCGATGGGGGCGCAGATCAGCAACCTCAAGAACGAGCTGGTCGACTGGGAGACCTACGCGTCCCAGGCGGCCACGCCGAGCGAAGAGATGCTGGGCGAGATCTATCGCGCCTACCAACGTCGGCTCCGCGAGGCAAACGCCTTCGACTTCGACGACCTGATCATGACGACGGTCAATCTTCTGCAGGCGTTCCCCGAGGCCGCTGAGCACTATCGGCGCCGGTTCCGTCACGTTCTCGTCGACGAGTACCAAGACACCAACCATGCGCAGTACGTGCTCGTGAAGGAGCTGGTGGGGCCCCCAGGCGGTGAAGTGCCGCCGGCAGAGCTCGCCGTCGTCGGAGACGCAGACCAGAGCATCTATGCGTTTCGAGGTGCGACCATTCGCAACATCCTGCAGTTCGAGGAAGACTTCCCGGACGCCCACACGATCCTGCTCGAGCAGAACTACCGATCCACTCAAACCATCTTGTCGGCCGCCAACGCGGTGATCTCTCGCAACCTCAACCGCAAGCCCAAGAACCTTTGGAGCGATGCGGGCTCTGGCTGGCCAGTCGTCGGCTACGTCGCTGACAACGAGCATGACGAAGCCACCTTCGTGGCGCAGACCGTCGACGAGCTTTCTGACGCTGGGCACGCCAAGCCGCGTGATGTTGCGGTGTTCTATCGGACGAACGCCCAGAGCCGTGTGTTCGAAGAGGTCTTCATCCGGGTTGGCTTGCCTTACAAGGTTGTCGGTGGTGTCCGGTTCTACGAGCGACGTGAGGTGCGCGATGCCTTGGCGTATCTGCGCATGCTCGCGAACCCTGACGACGTGGTGTCGCTGCGTCGGATCGTGAACACCCCCAAGCGGGGGATCGGCGACCGCGCGATCGCAACAGTCGAGGTGCACGCCGAGCGCGAAAACACCGGCTTCTGGCAAGCCCTACAGCAAGTCGACCAGGTGTACGGCTTGCAACCGCGATCAGCGAATGCCATCAAGGCGTTCGTTCGGTTGATGGAGTCTCTACGTACGCTGGTGGACGCCGGCACCGGTCCTGCGACAGTGCTACAGGCGGTTCTCGAACAGACCGGCTACCTTGCCGAGCTGCAGGCGTCCCACGACCCGCAGGACGAGTCGCGCGTCGAGAACCTGAGCGAGCTTGAGGCTGTGGCCCACGAGTTCGAAGAGGCTGCGCCAGAGGGTACGCTCGCGGACTTCCTCGAGCAGGTGGCCCTGGTGGCCGACACTGATGAGATCCCCGAGGCCACCGAAGACGGCGGTGTCGTCACCTTGATGACGCTGCACACGGCAAAGGGCCTCGAGTTCCCGGTGATCTTCTTGACCGGCATGGAGGACGGAGTGTTTCCGCACATGCGGTCGCTAGGCAACTCCACTGAGCTCGAAGAGGAAAGACGACTTGCCTATGTCGGCATCACGCGCGCGCGGGAACGGCTTTACCTCAGCCGTGCGGTGATGCGATCTGCTTGGGGCTCGCCGCAGTGGAACCCGCCTTCGCGGTTCCTTGAAGAGGTACCAGCTGAGCTGATCGACTGGCAGCGGGAAGACGCGGGCGTGAGTGCTCCCGAACCGAGCATCGCCCGAGCAAAGCCGCTGCCGGGACGCTCTCCTGGCACCCGCGAGATCGTGGCACTCACCGCTGGCGACCGCGTCACTCATGACACCTTTGGCCTGGGCACGGTGGTCGCCACCGCGGGAGCCGCGGACAAGGCTGAAGCGACCATCGACTTCGGCGACTTGGGCATCAAGCGATTGTTGCTCCGCTACGCGCCGGTCGAGAGGCTCTGACGGTCAGAGAGCACCGTTCTGCCTGAGCCACGCCACCGGGTCGGCAGCCTCGCCGCCACCGGGGTGGTATTCCAGGTGCAGGTGAGTGCCGAAGCAGTTTCCGGTGCAGCCCACGTACCCGATCACATCGCCCGCGCTGACGCTCCCTGAGGTTTGGGCAAAGCTCGACATGTGCGCATACCAGGACTGGTCGCCGCCGGGGTGCGTGATCTCGATGATGTTGCCGTACGCATCACTCCAGGTTGCAGATGTGATCGTGCCGTCAGCGACAGCGTGCACAGGCGTCCCGGCAGGGGCTGTGAAGTCTTGGCCGGTGTGATAGCCGCTGCTCCACACTGAGCCGGCTTCGCCGAAGGATGCCGACCAACCTGCTCCTGGTACCGGCATCACGAATTGCGGGGCCCGCGCAGCGGCACGTGCCGCAGCTTGCGCGTCCGCACGGCGTTGTTGGCGCGCCTCTCGCGCGGCCTTGAGTTCTCGCCGCTCGCGGCGCATGCGACGCTCCTTGAGCACTTCCTTCCGAGCGACGCGCTGCTGGCGGATCGCGACCACTCTTGCCAGGCGTGTCTGGTCTGGTGCCTGCGAGCTGGACGGCAAAGCCGATGCTCCGGAGGGACTGCCAGTGGTTGGGGCATTGCTTGCCGCGCTGCTGGTGTCGGTCGCCTGGGCGTGCGCCGGCGTGTGTACGAGGGCCGTCACGGTGAGTGCTGACACGGCGAGGCCGAGCGCCAGCACAGTGCTGGGTCGGCTCACCACCGGTTGCGAACGCTGGTACGCGTGACTGCTGGGGCGAACGTGGGCAGGCATGCACAAACTCCAAACGACGGAATGGCGGATGCCGTGGCGCAGCCGATCAACCGATCGAGCCGAGGTGGAACACCACTGGGCGGCAGCGCGACCGTAGCAACGGTTCCTGAACGCTTGCTGAGACCTGTGGACGACTTGGGTGACCTGGCTCACGGACGCCGCGGCGGCGTCCGACGTGCGCTCATTTTGGTGTGAAAGACATCACGGTCGATGAGCCCGCCAGCAGGTCCGTTACCCTGCGAGCGGACCGAACCCGGACCCTGCGAGGAGTCGGTAGTGAGTGGGACAGCGGCAGAATCAGCAGCGCCGATCCGGGTCGTGGTGGCCAAGCCCGGCCTCGACGGCCACGACCGTGGCGCCAAAGTGGTGGCGCGAGCGCTTCGCGACGCTGGCGTCGAGGTGGTCTACACCGGGTTGCACCAGACGCCGGAACAGATCGTCGATGCCGCCATCCAGGAAGACGCCGACGCCATCGGTCTGTCGGTCCTCTCCGGCGCCCACCTGACGCTTTTTCCCAAGGTCGTTGAGCTGCTCGCTGAGCGGGAGGCGTCCGACATCGTGGTCTTTGGAGGCGGAATCATCCCCGCCGACGATATTCCGGTGCTCGAGGCCGCGGGGGTAGCGAAAGTGTTCACTCCTGGTACGCCCACCTACGACATCGTCGACTGGGTCAAGTCACACCTGTCCCACTAATCGACGCCCATTGTGGGTGCAACGACGCGTTCCTTCCTAAGACGGAACTTCAGCCGACTCATGACGGCGTCTCAGACTCCTAGTCGGAGTTGAGGCTCAAGATCGCGGCACGCTCTTCGGCAGACAGGCCGCCGACCCGAAGTATTTCCTGAAGCACGTCACTCTTGCGCTTCGTGTAGTCGTCGAGGTCCGCGGCAACATCGGCGGCTCGTCGTTTTGCATCTGCGTACATATCTCGAAGGTCTGGTCGTCGGCGGAGAACATCTCGAACGGCCAAGTGATTGCGCAGTGACACGGAACCTTGGACGGTCACGTAGACGTTCGTCCGCGCAAGGTGCGGCGGAGGTATGAAGGCCCACCGCAAAGGGACGCCGAGGTCGCCGAGCGCCTCAAAGCCGGCGGCCACGAGCGCGGCGCTCGCGCTGGGAACCGACTCTGCTGTGACAACGATGTCGCAGTCAATGATCGGCTTTGCCGCAAGGCCGGGCACTGATGTGCTCCCGACGTGCTCGATCGCGAGGAAGGGCACTCCCATGGTCGTCAGCGTGGCCGACAGCTCATCCCGCAGGATGGCGAACCGGGCTGGCCATTCATCGTCGTAGTCAGCGATGTGGATCATTGATGAGTCGCCGGGCGCGGAAGGGGTGGTCAAAGGAGGGTGCGTTCGCGGAGATAGGGGAGTGGTCGCATCGGATCTTCGGAGTCGATCTCGCGCGCCAGGCGGTGCCCATCGAAGACCGACTCGCTGATCGGACGCGGTGCCACAGCATCGCCAATGGCATAGACAGCCTCGATTCCAGCCGCGGCCAAGGCCGTCGGGTCGGACACCAGCTCTTGGTAGAGCGCGTCGTCTGACTGTTGTTGAGTCACAAGCACCACGGCCGCACAGTCCAGCGACCACGGACGATCGAATACGTCGTGTCCAGCCACGACGCCGGGGTCGATGGACGTCAGGACGACATCGCGGTGCGCTACCACGCCGGACTGGTTGAGGTGCCGGCGCAGCATCTCTCCTTCGAGAGAGGCGTCGGATACTGGGGAGACGATCCCGAACGGTGTCACGAGGACGACCTCGTATCCCTCGCCTGCGAGCAGCTCCGCAAGGCCGGGCGCGACGAAGTATCCGTCTGCGTCGTACACCACGACGGTCCCGGCCGCTGCGGGACGCTTGCCGCCGACCATGACCTGTTCCGGCGTCAGAACATATGGCAAGGATCCGTCGGCGCCGACGATGTCTGTGTGTTCGGGTTGGACGCCGTCTGCGCGCCAGGTGGATCCCGTCGCCACCACCACTATCTGGGCGCCATAGTCGAGCACCTCAGAAGCGGTCAATCGGCGCCCGGTAATCACCTCGATGTTGTCGAGCTTGTCGAGCTGAATCGACCGGTAGTCGATGATGCGTCCCCAATCACCGAGTGTCGGAAGCCGCCGGGTCCATCGCAGCCGCCCACCGATCTCCGGCGCTGCATCGAACAGGTGAACTGCCTCGAAGCCGCGCTTGCCGAGCACCGTGGCGCATTCCATTCCCGCTGGCCCGGCGCCCACGACCAGGACGGCACGGTCTGCGTTCGTTGCCTTGGTGAACAGCTCGGGATGCCAGCCGCGCCGAAACTCCTCACCTGCTGTTGCGTTCTGGATGCACCCAACATGGTCGTAGGTCTCTTCGCGGGCGATGCAGACGTTCGAGCCGGTGCACTCGCGGATGTCGTCAAGTCTGCCTTCGCGGATCTTCGTTGGCAGGAATGGATCCGCAATTGCCGGACGCGCGGCGCCGATGATGTCGAGCGCCCGAGTACGAACTATCTCGGCCATCAGGTCTGCGGATGTGTACCGCCCCACTCCGACCACTGGTTTGTCGGTCGCCTCACGAACCCGGTCGGTCCACGGCCGCTCGTGACCTTCTGGGTAGTAGCGCGATGTGCCGGAGTCTTCATCCCACACGCCCACGTTCACGTCGAACAGGTCGACGAGCGGCGATGCCAGCCGAATCAGCTCGAGCATATCGTCGGCCTTGATGCCGGGAAGACCGTCACGACCATCCACGGCGATACGTGTGGCAATCGCACAGTCGGCACCCACCGCATCCCGTACCGACTCCAGAGTCTCGAGCCAGAAGCGCCCGCGATTCTCGAGTGAGCCGCCGTATCCGTCAGAGCGGGTGTTCAAGACGGTGGAGAAGAACTGCGACAGCAAATAACCATGAGCACCGTAGAGATACACGATGTCGAAGCCGACGTCGCGAGCCCGCTTCGCGGCCTCAACCCAGTCACGCTGGACGCGCGAGATGTCATGACGATCCATCTCTTTCGCCAGGCCGCTCCAAAAGACATGCGAGCGACGTTGTGACGGTGCGACCCGGATGGCTCGGCTCTGCCCGTTCTCGCTGTGGCCGCCGCCATGAAAAAGCTCGATACCGGCGAGTGATCCGTGTGCGTGAACGGCG
>JBJMHG010000274.1:0-6498 GCA_045807485.1 Actinomycetes bacterium | reverse complement strand
TCCTTCGCACTCTGCGCGAGGACCCGGCTGACGCTGAGGTGCCTAGCCATCGCCTCCTTGTCCGCGCCGGTTACATCCGCCGTGCTGCCCCCGGTATCTACACGTGGCTGCCGTTGGGATACCAGGTGCTGCGCAACATCGAGCGGATCATCCGGGACGAGATGAACGCCATGGGGGCTCAGGAAGTTCACTTCCCGGCGCTGCTTCCGCGCGAACCGTACGACGCCAGTCACCGGTGGACCGACTACGGCGACAGCATTTTTCGGTTGAAGGACCGCAAAGACGGCGACTACCTGCTCGGCCCAACCCACGAGGAGATGTTCACCCTCCTGGTCAAAGACCTCTATTCCTCGTACAAGGACCTTCCTCTGTGGCTTTACCAGATCCAGACGAAGTACCGCGATGAAGCACGGCCGCGTGCGGGGTTGCTTCGCGGTCGCGAGTTCGTGATGAAGGACTCGTACTCGTTCGACCTGGACGACGAGTCGCTTGCACGGTCGTACCAGGCACACCGTGATACGTACGTCCGCATCTTCGACCGGTTCGGCTTCGACTACGTGATCGTTGATGCGATGGCTGGAGCGATGGGTGGCTCAGCCAGCGAAGAGTTTCTCGCCACTGCAGAGAACGGCGAAGACACGTACGTGCGCTGCACCACCTGCGACTACTCCGCCAACGTCGAGGCGGTCAAGGTTCGGGTTCCCGATCCGATCGACTTCGCCGGCCTTCCGGCGTCCCACGTCGAGGACACTCCTGACACCCCGACCATCGAGACGCTGGTCGACTGCCTCAACGCTGACTTCGCCCACGATGGGCGGCCCTGGAGCGCCGCAGACACGTTGAAGAACGTCGTCGTGATGGTCGTGCACCCCGATGGACGCCGTGAGCCGCTGGCTATTGGTCTTCCCGGTGACCGCGAAGTTGACGAAAAGCGGTTGCAAGCGCAGGTCGAACCTGCCGAGATAGCGCCGTTCACCGAGGAGGACTTCAAGGAGTTCCCAACCCTGACCAAGGGATACATCGGGCCGGGTGCACTGGGCGAGAAGAACTCGTCGGGGATCCGTTTCGTCGTCGACCCGAGAGTCGTGGACGGCACTGCGTGGGTCACGGGGGCCGACCAGGCCGGACGCCATGTGCTCGACCTGGTTGCTGGCCGAGACTTCACCGCAGACGGCGTCATCGAGGCAGCGGAGGTTCGTGCAGGTGACCTTTGCCCGGTGGATGGAGGAACCCTCGAGCTGGCTCGCGGGATCGAGATGGGTCACATCTTCCAGCTCGGACGCCGATACGCCGAGGCGCTCGACCTGAAGGTGCTCGACGAGAACGGCAAGCTCACCACGCCGACCATGGGCTCGTACGGGATCGGTGTCTCGCGTGCCGTCGCCGCGATCGTTGAGAACTCACACGACGACCTCGGCATCATCTGGCCACGCGAGGTTGCACCAGCAGACCTTCATCTCGTCGCCACGGGCAAAGACGTCGCGGCGTTCGAGTTTGCTGACGCACTGGCCAACGAGCTCGAGGCTGCCGGCGTCCGGGTGCTGTACGACGACCGTACGGGGGTGTCGCCGGGTGTGAAGTTCAAGGACGCCGAGCTGCTCGGCATGCCGACAATCGCCGTGGTGGGTAAGAACCTCGCCGAGGGACAGATCGAGATCCGCGACCGAGCCTCCGGCGAGCGTCGCAGCGTCGCAGCCACCGAAGCCGCAGCCGAGCTCATCGCCGCTTGCCGCCACGGGTAACGGCTAACCGGCAGGAGACACCGGGCTGGTCTCGAACCCCGGAAGCGCGGGGATCTCGTCGCCCCAGCGCGTCTGCGCGATGGCACTTTCGCGCAACCACCCCGCGGCTCGCAGCCGGGTCTGGCGATCCGTGCTTCCGGCCAGCGCTGCATACACCGCGGTCGACTGTGCTTCTAGCGCGACAGCGAGCTGCCGCGCCGCAGCTTCGCTCGGCGGATTCTTCACGTCGTACGCCGGCGCTGAAGCAACTGGCTGCCCACCCAGAGCGGTGACGGCGTCGATGCATGTCGCACGCCGGGCTCGGTGCCTTCGCAGCTCGGCCTCGGCGGCGTCCGCCAGGTCACCGGTCGCCCCGACCATTCCGTAGGCCCAGATCACGGCGTGCTCGTTCGCGAGGGGGTCCTGCCAGAATGCGATCCCGGGCTCGCCGCTCGATGGGCTCGAGGTCGGTGCAGGACTCGCTGCCGGTGCAGGACTTGACGCGTCGGTCATTGCGTCCCGCTGCGCAGGTACGCGGCGACTGCAGCGTCCGATGCCGCGATAGAGGCGATCAGGGGGGTGATCTCCGCCGACGCAGCTCGCAGTGCTCGGTCGTGTGCGTTGACGGCGTGATCAGCGGCACGAATGGCCTCGTCGACGGACGGGGAACGCTGCTGCGAGGGCGAAGGCGGCGGCGACGGCGACCCGGGCGGAGCAATATCGAACGTTACCGAAGGCGCCTGCCCGAGTGCGGCGTCGAGAGCCTTCACATGTGCATCGACTGCCCAGAAAGGCTGCAAGCCCGCGCGTCCACCGCCGGTCTTGAGGTTCGCAATGACCATGTAGAGGTCCTTCTCGGCCTCGAGCGCCGCTTCGAGCGCCGTCCGGTCTGGGTCCGTCGCGGGGGCCCTGTCGTCCTGAGTGCAGGCCGACACGAGAAACGGCAGAGCCAGTGCCCCACCCAGGGCGGCGCGACGCGACAGCGGTTGAGGCACGGCGGTCAGCCTGCCATGCACCGAAACCGGACTGAGTACGCTGGGCCGGTAGCACGAACACCACGCGCTCGGACCGCTACACCCGGGCCGTGCGGCTCGAGCATCACCACAGGTGAGTTCACGACAGGCCGGTTCACAACAGGAGAGTGCGGAGGCCGACATGTCCGCCGTTGCCGAACGGGTCGAGCAAGCACTCTCGCCGGTTGTCTCCGACCGCGGGTTCGACCTCGAGGCAGTCGAGGTGCAACCAGCAGGGCGCCGACGCCTGGTCCGCGTGCTGGTTGACCGGGACGGCGGCGTCACACTCGACGATATCGCCTCACTGACCAAGCTGCTCTCTGAGCACCTCGACACCACGGACGCAATGGGGGAACAGCCGTACGTCCTCGAGGTGTCGTCTCCTGGTGTGGGTCGCGCACTCACCTTGCCGCGGCACTGGCGCCGTAATCGCGACCGCAAGGTCAAGGTGACCACATCGGACGGCGAGGTGTTGACGGCACGGATCGGAGACAGCGACGAGTCAGGCGTCACGCTGCTGGAGCTGGCCGACGACGGTTCAAGCTCCAACCAGACGCGCTTGGAGTTCTCGCGGATCGCCGACGCGCACGTGGAGGTGGAGTTCTGATGGATATCGACATGAACGCACTTCGATCGCTCGTGAACGAACGCGAGATTCCGCTGGACGTGGTGGTCGAGGCCATCGAACGCGCGCTGGAGACCGCATACCACCACACCGCTGGGGCGCACCCCCAAGCGAGGGTGGAGCTTGACCGCAAGAGTGGTCACGTCACCGTGTACGCAGCTGAGACTGACGAAGAAGGAACCGTCATCCGCGAGTGGGACGACACTCCTGAAGGCTTCGGCCGAGTGGCTGCGACCACGGCCCGCCAGGTGATCCTGCAGCGCCTTCGCGACGCTGAGGACGAGGCCACCTTCGGTGCCTGGTCCGGACGCGAGGGCGACTTGGTGTCAGGCGTCATCCAGCAGGGACCAGACCCGAACACGGTGGTGGTCGACCTCGGTCCGCTTGAAGCGCAGCTGCCCGCGGCCGAGCAGGTACCTGGGGAGCCCTACCAGCATGGTGAGCGGCTCAGGTGCGTCGTGGTCGGCGTCCGCAAGGGGGCGCGCGGCCCGATCGTGACCGTGTCGCGAACCCATCCCGGGTTGGTGAAGCGACTCTTCGAGCTGGAGGTGCCCGAGATCGCTGACGCCTCGGTTGAGATCGCCGCCATCGCCAGAGAAGCAGGGCACCGGACCAAAATCGCGGTTCGGTCGCACAAGAGCGGGCTCGGCGCCAAGGGTGCTTGCATCGGTCCGATGGGTGCACGGGTGCGAGCGGTCATGGCCGAGCTGCACGGAGAGAAGATCGACATCGTCGACTTTTCCGAGGAGCCGGCCGAGTTCGTCGGTCACGCTCTCTCTCCGGCACGGGTCAGCTCGGTGACGGTCGTCGACGCCGAGGCCAGGGCAGCCCGCGTGGTGGTGCCGGACTATCAGCTCTCGCTGGCCATCGGTCGTGAGGGCCAGAACGCCCGGTTGGCAGCCCGGTTGACCGGGTGGCGGATCGACATCGTCCCCGACACCGAACCTGTCCCAGGCACCGAACCTGTCCCGGGCACCGAGCCAGAACCGACCGGTGCAGGCCGAGACACCGGGGCCATCGGGCCGCCCGGTCCGGTGCCTGCGGCCGTGCCCGAACCCGGGTCGGGCGCCGGCTCCGACGTCTCCTCGAACTGACCAGGTAGAGTGGCCCGTGGCTGATCGCCCTTCGGCGTCCCCCACCAGGTCGGGTCCCACCCGTACATGCGTGGGTTGTCGCATGCGGGCACCTCAGTCAGACCTGGTACGGGTGGTCGTTCGACCGGGTCAGGCCAGCGAGCAGATCTCACCGGATCAGAGCGCGGATGCCTGGCTCGATATCGACCGGACGTGTCAGGGGCGGGGTGCTTACCTGCACCCGGTCCTCAGTTGTCTGGACCTCGCAGAACGACGGCGAGCTCTGCCACGGGCGCTTCGGCACCCAGGCCGACTCGACACCGTTCGACTGCGGCAACAGATGGCGGAGTTGTTGGCGGCGGAGTTGTCAGCAACTCACCGGCGCTGAGCCGGAGCGTTACCTAGTCAGCACTGTGCTGACCAGAGCTACGAAGGCAGGACGAGATGGCGACGAGCACGCGATGAGCGCGCAGCAATGAGCATGTCGACGCACTAGCGGTCCGCGCCCCGTCAGGTGGAGCCCGGACCACAAGACAGGAGAGCAGTGGCTAAGGTCCGGGTGTACGAGCTCGCGAAAGAGCTCGGAGTTGAGAGCAAGGTCGTTCTGGCCAAGCTCCAAGACATGGGAGAGTTCGTCAGGTCGGCATCGTCGACCGTTGAACCCCCGGTCGTACGTAAGTTGAAAGAAGTCTTCCCAGCACAACCGGCGGCAGCCGACGGTGCTGATGGGACGGCCAAGAAGGCCACCGCCAAGAAGACGGCCAAGAAGGCCGCGGCAACGAAGGCGCCAGGAACTGCCGACGACGGTGGGTCCGTAGTCACCGAGGTTCCGGCCGCACCCGTTGAGCCGGCGGTTCCGCAAGCGCCAGCACCGGTAGCCGAACCGGCCGCCCAGGAGCCTCCGGTCGCACCGGCGGCTGCCGCAGCGCAGGCGCCCGAGGCGCCATCGCGTCCAGCCGGGCCACGTCCTGGCAACAATCCCTTCACCAGTCGTGACGCTGGCTCGGTACCCCGACCAGCAGCACCGCGTCCTGGCAACAATCCCTTCACCAGTCGAGACGGTGGCTCGATGCCGCGTCCGGCTGCGCGCCCAGGTGGCGCACGACCTCACCCGGGCATGATGCCGGCCGGACGCCCCGCTCCCGGTACGCGTCCGGGCGCTCGCCCCGGTACCGGACGTCCCGGTCCTGGCGGCCCAGGTGGGCGTCCAGGTGCACCAGCCGGAGCGCCAGGGGCTCGGCCCGGTGGCGGTGGTCCCGGTGGCGGCGGCGGCGGATACGCCGGTCGTCCCGGTGGCGGTGGTCCCGGTGGTGGTGGCGGCGGATACGCCGGTCGTCCTGGTGGCGGTAATCGCACCGGCGGTCGCGGTCAGACCGCTGGCGCGTTCGGACGCGGGGGCGGCAAGTCGCGTGGTCGCAAGTCGCGCAAGCAGCGGCGCCAAGAGCTCGACAACCTGCAGGCGCCGACCATCGGTGGCGTGCAGGTTCCCCGCGGTAACGGCGAGATCGTCCGTCTGCCACGTGGTGCGTCGCTGACCGACTTCGCTGAGCGAATCAACGCCAACCCGGCCTCGCTGGTGCAGGTGCTTTTCACCCTCGGTGAGATGGCAACCGCGACCCAGTCGCTCGACGAGGACACCTTCGCGTTGTTGGCGGCTGAGCTCGGGTACGACGTGCAGATCGTCAGCCCCGAAGACGAAGACCGCGAGCTGCTCGAGTCGTTCGACATCGACCTCGACGCAGAGGTCGCCGACCAAGACCAAGAGCTGCTGCAGGCGCGTCCGCCAGTGGTGACGGTGATGGGTCACGTCGACCACGGAAAGACCAAGCTGCTCGACGCGATTCGGTCCACTGACGTGGTCGCAGACGAGGCGGGTGGAATCACCCAGCACATCGGTGCCTACCAAGTACATGTCCCGCACGATGGCCAAGATCGAGCGATCACCTTTATCGACACCCCCGGTCACGAGGCCTTCACCGCCATGCGTGCCCGTGGCGCCAAGGTCACTGACATCGCGGTGCTCGTGGTGGCCGCTGACGACGGTGTGATGCCTCAGACCATCGAGG
>JBJMHG010000273.1:0-4664 GCA_045807485.1 Actinomycetes bacterium | reverse complement strand
ATGGGTGACCTCGCTGTTTACGTAGGGAGCGCCAAGTACGTCGATGCTGGTTGGAATCTGTACAACTTCCGCACAGAACCGGGCTTGCCGTTCACCTACCCACCGTTCGCGGCACTCATTGCAGAACCACTCGCGCGCATGCCGCTCGCCGTGGTGCAAGTCGCGTGGATAGTCGCCACCTTGGTCGCAGTCGTTGCGGTAGCGCACGTGGCTATGCGTCCGGTAGTCGATCGCATCGGCCTGCCAGTCACCGTCGCCCTTCTTGTGTCTTCCACTCCCGTGCGTAGCCATTTCCGCTTCGGTCAGGTCGGTCTGTTTCTCGTCTTGCTGGTGGCGGCCGATCTGCTGTCACGCCGTCGCATCCACGGTTGGGGCGTGGGCATCGCCGCTGCGATCAAGATGACGCCGGTGATCTACGTCCTGTGGCTAGGCGTTTGCGGTAGGTGGACGCGGTTCCGGGCGGCCCTGGTGTGGGGGGCGTCCGCAACCGTTCTCGGGATCGTCTTGCTGTACCCCAGCTCTCCGGCCTGGGTGAGTTCAGCACTATGGGACAGCTCGCGGTTCGGCTTGAACGACATACCGGGCAACCAAGCGGTACGCGGGATGCTGCTGCGCGCGTTCGAAAGCGATGCCGTGGCCGAGCGGATTTGGATCGTGTGTGCGCTGGCGCTGCTGGCAGTTGGTGTTTGGGGCGCTCGCCGCCTCGAGCTGTTCGGTAACCGGTTGGGTGCGGTCGGCACATTGGCAGCGACCTCCGTTGCTGTTTCACCGATCTCGTGGCATCACCACTTGGTGTGGTTGACACTCCCCATCGCAGCTTTGTTCGCCGCCGGGTACGTCAAGACAACTGCGAGCTGGGCAGCGTTGCTCATTCTTCCCACCACGACGTGGGGCACGAAGATCGACGTTCCCGTCCTCGGTGCCATCGCCACTGACACTCTGGGACTGACCGCGGTAGCGGCCACTGTCGCGTTGCCGTATCTGCTCCTTCGAGCGGATCGACGTCCCGGCGCCGGCCTCGCGGAACTTTCGACGTCAGACGCCGAGAGCTCACGGTCGACGTCAGCTTCTGCCGGCGGGCACTGACGGCGTCGTGTCACGCAGGTGTTTGCGAGGTAGCACCAACACTGCGCCGATCAAGAAGCAGATCGCACCGAGAAAGGTGCCGCCGTTGGACCACTCCGAGTTGAGAAGCTCGTCCGTCGCTGGCACCACGTATGCACCGATCGCTGAGATGCCGAAGAAGATGGAGCCGAGCATGTTCACTGCGCTGATCGCCCACGAACGGTCGCGGGCATGACCGTGCCGGTGCCGGCGCACATCTGGCATCAGTGCGATCGCGCTCGACACCAGGAACAAGATCGAGCCGACGGCGTCGGGACGCCAGATCACCTGGTTGGTCACTGATTGGGTTCCAGACGCCTCGACTAGACCCCAGAAGGTGGTGACGTTGAAGGCGAGGGTGCCGATCCACTGGATCCACGCGCTGGTCCACGCCGGGTGTCGACTCAGCACGGCCTGAGATCGGGTCATCGACGCACTGTCATCGCCGGTACGCCAGGCGCACTTCATCTGGATGGTCGAGGCGGACGTGAAGAAGATCGAACCGACGAAGTAGGTCGCCGCAGCCACCGTCGGTGACAGCGAGGTGGCCAGGCTTAGCGGGACGCCCAGCGCGAAGCACGCAGAGCCGATCGCAAACAGCCACCCCATCCAGCGGGTGGCCCGCAAAGACGGGGTAGGCACGGGCCTGATGGTAGATCCCGCGTCCGGCTCTGCTTCAGACGCCGTCCCGGGTTACCGAGGAGTAACCTAGGAGTTACCAGCGAGTAGCGCTCCGGTGAGGAGGCCAACGATGGGCCACTACCACGCGAACCTGCGAGACCAGGAGTTCATGCTGTTCGAGGTGCTCGGACGCGACTCGGTGCTGGGCACCGGAAGGTACGTCGACGTCGACGGTGACACTGCGCGGTCACTTCTACGTGAGGCGCAGCACCTCGCCGAGACCACCCTCGCTGACGCCTTCGCCGCAGGCGACCGCACTCCGCCAGAGTTCGACCCGACCACCCACACCGTGCGAATGCCCCAAGACTTTGCCAAGGCGTTCCATGCCTACCTCGAGGGCGGCTGGGCCGACCTCGACCTGTCCGAGGACCTCGGTGGATCACCGGTGCCGCCGTCGATCAGGTGGGCGATCGCCGAGATGGTTCTCGGCTCAAACCCCGCGGTGCACTTCTTCTCGACCGGTCCAGGATTCGCCAAGCTCTTCTACGACCTCGGCACCGACGAGCAGAAACAGTGGGCGAGGGTATGGGCCGAGCGACGCTGGGGCGCCACGATGGTTCTCACCGAGCCGGACGCTGGCAGTGACGTCGGCGCCGGACGCACGTCAGCGTCCCAGCAAGCCGACGGCTCGTGGCACATCACCGGCGTCAAGAGGTTCATCACCTCCGGTGAGCACGACATGACCGACAACATCATTCATCTCGTTCTTGCGCGACCCGTCGGAGCGGGGCCAGGTACCAAGGGCCTGTCGTTGTTCTTCGTTCCGAAGTACCACGTTGACTGGGACACGGGAGAACTGCTCGACCGCAACGGGGTCTACGCCACGAATGTCGAGCACAAGATGGGCCTCAAAGCGTCCACGACGTGCGAGCTGACGTTCGGCGAGAAAGCGCCAGCAGTGGGCTGGCTCGTCGGTGACGTCCACGACGGCATCGCGCAGATGTTCAAGGTGATCGAGTTCGCGCGCATGATGGTGGGGACCAAAGCCATCGCCACCTTGTCGGCCGGTTACCTGAACGCGTTGGAGTACACCAAGTCACGCGTCCAAGGAGCAGACCTGACCCAGTCATCGGACAAGACCGCACCGCGGGTCACGGTGATAAACCACCCAGACGTTCGGCGTTCGCTGATGACGCAGAAGGCGTACAGCGAGGGACTACGCGCGCTGCTGCTGTACAGCGCATCGGTGCAAGACACGATCGAGTCGAAAGAAGCAGTCGGCGCAAACGCTTCTACCGAACGCGCGCTGAATGACCTGCTGCTTCCGATCGTGAAGGGCTACGGCTCTGAGAAGTCGTATGCGCTACTGGCTGAGTCACTGCAATGTTTCGGTGGATCGGGATACCTGCAGGACTACCCCATGGAGCAATACATCCGCGACGCGAAGATCGACACTCTGTACGAAGGCACCACCGCGATTCAGGGCATGGACCTGTTCTTTCGCAAGATGCTGAAGGACGGCTTCGAGGCAATCACTGCGTTCGGACAAGAGATCCAAGCCTTCGCGACGAGCGATGCGGGCGGAGACGCGCTGGTGACGGAACGGGCGGCGCTTGCCGGAGCCATGCAAGACGTACAGAGCATGATCGAGACGATGGCCAGCTTCACGATGGCATCAGCGACACAGCCTGAGCAGATCTATCGTGCTGGTCTCAACACCACTCGCTTGTTGTTTGCGGTTGGTGACGTGGTCGTGGCGTGGCTGCTGCTTCGCTCCGCGGTTGTTGCACTCTCGGCGCTTCCCAACGTGAGGGCAACGGATGCCGACGGTGACTTCTACCGGGGCAAGGTCGCGTCGGCCCGGTGGTTCTGCAGTCAGGTGCTGCCGCACCTTCAGGCCGATCGAAAGATCTTGGAGGCCACCTCACTCGACGCCATGGAGCTGCCCGAATCGGCCTTTTGACCGCTAGCGGGCTGCGAGCGGCAGCATCACCTCAGCTGTGCCATCTGCGCTCACTTCGATCGGAACACCCCAGTCTTGCTGGTGTATGTGGCAGGCGGGAAACTCTGCGTCGGCGGCGTCGCACGACGCCACGCGCGCTGACACGTGCAGGACGCCGGACGTCACGTCGTCACCCAGTCGCACCAGCCGACGCAGCGCCTCCCCTGATCCTTCGCCTTCCTCGAGCAGCTCTGGTGGTGTTGCTGACACCGCGACGTGAACCGAGGGGCCATATCGGTCGTCGAGCTTCTGCCCAGGTGGCGGCAAGAACTGCACCTCCAGCGCAACCGTTCCAGGGCGAAGAGCGAGGGAGGGGCGCTGAGACTGCATATCGGGTGCTCGCACCACCGTGGCTTCCTCGGGGAGTCGAATCCTGGAAACCCGGTGGGCAGAGGACTCGATGACTATGAGCTCGGGGCCGAAGGGCACCACACCACTCGGCTCTGCGAGGTCTCCGACCAAAGTCGACATGACACGGCGATCGGGGTCGAAGCGTCGCACCGACCCGTTGTAGGTGTCGGCGATGGCTATCGACCCGTCAGCAAGAACGCAACAGTCGAGGGGATGCTGCAGCATCGCCTCCGCTGCAGGCCCATCCATGTGTCCGAAGTCGAACAGACCCGTGCCGACCTCGGTATAGACGACACCGTTGGTGACCCGGCGTAGCGCGGACGTCTCGGCGTCCACGAACCACAACGTGCTGCCGTCCTGTGCCGTGGCCAGCCCCGAGGGCTGGGCGAACCACGCTTGCGGCAGATCGCCGTCGACGAGACCTTCCTGCGTTGTGCCTGCCCGCGCGGTGAGCCGGCCGCCGACCGGGTCATACGACCACAGCTGGTGGTTGCCGGCCATGGCGACGATCACCCGGTCGCCGTACCATGCCAGGTCCCACGGCGAGGAAAGGTCGACGGCGAGCGCGTCGCTGGTCTCATTGTCC
>JBJMHG010000272.1:0-3800 GCA_045807485.1 Actinomycetes bacterium | reverse complement strand
GCAGTAGTCGATCGTCTCCTTAGTCATGGTGGTGGCAACGCTCACCACATCGGCTGCGGACGGGTGGGTCGCCATCAGCGTCGCTACGGTTTCAGCAGTCTTCACGCCAGGAGCCCATTGGGCACAGCCGTCGTCCAGCATCGCGCGCAGGCGCACTCGCTCAGCGCTGGCTCGCATGGTGAGGTCGCTGAGGTTGACGTCCGGAATGGCTTCATCTGCCCCCATCAATCGCTCGAGCGCGGTGCGGCCTAAGGCGATTTCGGGTGCTCCGGACCGCGCGAGCTGCTCGACATGCTCGACCAGACGGGCATGGGCCGCAAGAGCTGCATCGCCTCCGGCCTCGCCAGCAGTGATCGAGTCTTTGAGCCCCCGTACTGCGCTGAGCAGTGCTGTTGCCACGGGGGCCGGAACCAGGTCGAGCGACTCACACGCCATGTCGACTGCATCTGGCCACTGCGCAAGGTGGGCTCGACGGGCTTCGCGACGAATGTCATCGGGCGCGTAGGGGCGGTCGTAGCACGAGAGGTCAAGGTTCTCGGCGTGGATGAGTGGGTTGCGCCGATGCAGCTCGAGCTCGCCGAAGCGCACCAAGGCCGACTCTTCGAACGCTGACAGGTGCGCCTCGTCGTGTGGATCGAGCACCGGCGTTGCGGCGCTGGGCGCCTGGGTGGAAGGTCCGACCCGACGCAGCGCCTGCGTGACGCCGTCGAGCGACAGATCCTGAATCTTGCCGTCGTACTCGTGGCGTCCGGCGCTCTCTCGCACGTCGGACACGGAAATATCCAGCAGGGCGCGCAGGCGTTGGTCGGTGTGGTCACCAGTCAGTTCATCAGTCAGCTCAGGCATGGCGCGGAGCCTAGCCACACCACCGGTGCGACAGCGTCGGTGACGGGACTGACTGTTCCACCTACAGACCTGGTCGCTTTTGGATCCAATGCGTCTGGCACACTGACCGACGAGTCAGCGAAGTTCTCTCATCAGCCGCGGCCGGACCCCTTTCGAAGGACTGAGAAGAACCCCTGAGAACGAAGGGGCGGGCACCAAGGCCAGCATCAGGAGGTGCATTCGTCGTCGTGAAAATCGTTGTGTGCGTGAAGCAGGTACCCGACTCGTGGGCCGAGAAGAAACTCAACCCGGCCGACAACACACTCGATCGCGATGCCGCGGATGCGGTCGTCAACGAGCTCGACGAGTTTGCCGTTGAAGAAGCGCTGCAGATTCAAGAGCGCCTAGGTGGTGCCGACAGCTGCAGCGTCACGGTTCTCAGCGTCGGACCGGAAAAAGCGCTCGAAAGCGTGCGCAAGGGTCTGCAGATGGGCGCAGACGACGGCGTGCACGTTGTGGACGACGCAATGCACGGAAGCGACGCCTTGGCGACGTCGGCAGTGCTTGCGGCTTCTATCGACAGGCTGCAGCCTGACCTGGTGCTGATGGGCTCAGAGAGCACCGACGCTCGTATGTCCGTGGTGCCAGCGATGGTCGCTGAGCGCACCGGACGCCCTCAGCTCACATTCGCCGCAAAGGTCGAGCTCGACGGTGAGACGGTGCGGGTACAGCGCATGACCGACTACGGCTACGACGTCGTGGAGGCTCGGCTCCCGGCGTTGGTCAGCGTGGTCGAAAAGATCAACCAGCCGCGGTACCCGTCGTTCAAGGGAATCATGGCGGCCAAGAAGAAGCCGGTCGAGACCTTGTCGCTCAGTGATCTCGGCGTCGACGGATCCGCGGTTGGCCTCGGAGGGTCTTGGAGCACCGTCGCAGACTTCGCAGCACGTCCGCCCCGCGCAGCAGGAACTGTCGTCACCGATGAAGGTGATGGCGGAACCAAACTTGCAGACTTCCTGTCCGCGCAGAAGTTCATCTGATCATCGAGTCACTGTCCGGAGGAACCACCCATGGCTGAAGTTCTTGTGCTCGCCGAGCACGAAGACGGTGACGTCAAGAAGGTCACCTTCGAGCTGCTCACGCTCGCCCGCTCGCTCGGCGAACCTGCGGCCGTAGCGGTAGGCGACGTCTCTGACGCCGTTGTTGCAGCACTCGGCGCCGGTGGCGCCGAGACCGTCTACGTCGCCTCCGGCTCGGAGTACGCACAGCACGTCGTCGCTCCGACTGCCAGCGCGCTGCAGGCTGCGGTCGAGGCGTCCAACGCCGCGGCCGTGATCGTTCCCGCGACGGCCGACGGTAAAGAGGCCGCTGGGAGGCTTGCGGTTCGAATCGGCTCAGGCATCATCACCGACGCCGTTGGCGTTACAGAGGGTTTCGTTGCGGAGCAGTCGGTGTTCGGCGGATCGACGCTTGTGCACTCGAAGGTCACCAAGGGCACGCCGATCATCGCGGTGCGTCCCAACAGCGTCGCTGCTCAGCAGACCGCCGGAGCGGGCAAGCGTGTTGACCTGACCGTGACCGTGAGCGAGGCAGACAAGCAGACAACAGTGACCGATCGGGTCGCACAAGAGAAGGCCGGACGCCCCGAGCTTACCGAGGCAGCCATCGTCGTCTCAGGCGGGCGTGGTGTCGGCGGGCCGGACGGATTCGGCGTGGTCGAGGCACTCGCCGACGAGCTCGGCGCTGCGGTTGGTGCCTCACGTGCTGCCACGGACGCCGGCTGGTACCCACATCAGTTCCAGGTCGGGCAGACGGGTAAAACGGTCTCGCCGCAGCTCTATATCGCCAACGGCATCTCGGGAGCGATCCAGCACCGGGCCGGCATGCAGACCTCCAAGACGATCGTGGCCGTGAACAAAGACCCAGAGGCACCGATCTTCGATTTGGTCGACTTCGGAGTGGTGGGCGATCTGCACACCGTGCTGCCCCAGGTCACCGACGAGGTCAAGCGGCGCAAGGGCTGACGTCGCAACCGCGCGGGGGTTCCCTGCGCCGAGCGACCTGCCGCCAGGAGCGGCACCGCCTAGACTCATTGACACGATGGTGTACCTCGACCACGCGGCAACAACGCCGATGCTTCCTGCCGCGATGGCGGCCATGACCAAGGAGCTCGGCGAGGTAGGCAACCCTTCCTCGCTTCACGCGGCCGGACGACGGGCGCGGCGCGTCGTCGAGGAGAGTCGTGAGGTCATCGCCGGTGCATACGGAGCGCGGCCGAGCGAGGTCGTGTTCACCGGTGGTGGCACCGAGTCGGACAATCTGGCCGTCAAGGGTCTGTTCTGGGCTCGGCAACGCGACCGCGCGCGTCCCCGCATCCTTGCGAGCGCAGTCGAGCACCACGCGGTGCTCGACCCGGTCAAGTGGTTGGTCGAGCAGTACCGGGCCGAAGTGGTGTGGCTTGGCGTCGATTCCTTAGGGCGAGTGGATCCAGAGCAAGTAACGGCCGCGATTGCGACTGACCCCGACTCGGTGGCGCTCGTCACCGTGATGTGGGCCAACAACGAAGTCGGCACCGTCCAGCCGATCGCTGAATGTGTGGCAGCGGCGGCTCGGTACGGAATCCCAGTTCACTCCGACGCGGTTCAGGCCGCCGGGTGGCTCGACGTCAGCTTCGCCGACTCCGGGCTGGACGCACTCACGCTGAGCGGTCACAAGATCGGTGGCCCGTTGGGTGTTGGCGCTTTTCTTCTGTCACGGACGGCCGCGCCGACCCCGCTGATACACGGCGGCGGCCAAGAGCGCGACATCCGTTCCGGAACACTCGATGCACCGGCGATCGCGGGTTTTGCTGCGGCAGCACAAGAGACCTCTGACGATCGCGCCGCGCGCACCACCGAGATCGGCGCCCTTCGTGACGAGCTGATCGCCGGGGTCATCGAGGCGGTCCCTGACGCCAGGCTCAACGGCGACCCACG
>JBJMHG010000271.1:0-2563 GCA_045807485.1 Actinomycetes bacterium | reverse complement strand
GTGTCCTTGGTGAACACTCCGGTCTGCAATCCGAAACGAGAGTCGTTGACGGCCGCGATCGCACCATCAACACCGTCGACCGGAGCAATGACCATGACAGGACCGAACACCTCTTCGCACCACACCTTGGCATCGGTTGGCACATCCACCAGTACTGCAGGTGTCACGGACGCACCGTTGCGCACGCCTCCAGTCAAGAGCTTGGCTCCAGCTGCGGTCGCTTCATCGATCCACGTGACGATCCGTTCGGCGGCCCGCTCATCGACCAGAGGGCCGACATCGGTCGCCGGGTCCGAAGCATCGCCGACCACCAGGGCCTCAACCTCGGCAACAATCTGAGCAACCACGTCGTCGTAGAGCGGTCGATCGACGAGGACGCGCTGCACCGAGATGCATGACTGACCTGCCTGGTAGTTGGCGAACATGGCGATCCGCTGCGCCGCCCAGCGCACGTCGGCCTCCGCGCTGTAGTCACCGAGCACGACTGCTGCGGCATTTCCGCCAAGCTCGAGCACGACGTGCTTGTGCGGCACTGCCTCGCGGATTGAGTAGCCGACCGGAGCGGAGCCGGTGAACGAGATGATCGGCAGTCGAGGGTCGGACACCAGCGCAGGCATGTCGGCGTTGAGAACTGGCAGCACCGACCACATACCGGCAGGCAGGTCGGTCTCGGCAAGCAGCTCACCGAGCAGCAGGGCAGACAGAGGTGTCGCGGGGGCTGGCTTGATCAGGATGGGCGCTCCTACCGCCAGTGCAGGTGCGACTTTGTGCGCCACCAGGTTCAGAGGGAAGTTGAAGGGTGCGATCCCGAGAACTGCTCCTTTGGGCACTCGCTTCACGAGCGCGAGGCGTCCAGCCGCCGATTCTTCGGTGTCGAGACGCTGCACGTCGCCACTCCACCGCCGCGCCTCCTCCCCGGCCCAGCGGAAGACGCCGGCCGCGCGGGTCACCTCGATGCGGGCCCACTGGATGGGCTTGCCGTTCTCGGCGGTGATCAGCTGCGCGAACTCTTCCTGGCGCTCAAGCAAACGTGCTGCCACATGTGCCAGGGCATCAGCTCGCTGCCCCAGGGTGAGGGCCGCGGCGTCCTTCGCACTCGCGTCCAGCGCTGCGACCGCCTCTTCCACCTGCGCAGCGGTCGGCACGCTCACCTCCGCAACCAGCGAGCCCTCGGGGCCCCTCACGGTCAGGGTGCGCTCGCCGCTGGCTCGGCGTCCGGCCAGCCAGAACGGAACCGGCGATCCGATGGACGAACCGATCGACGTACTCGTCATGACTTCTCCCGGAGAGGTGGCAACCGCGGATGAACGAGTGCCTGAAACGGTTCTGCTGCTTCAAACGGTAAGGAGCGGCCGACTGATCCCCTTTGGTCAGAACGGCCAAATCACGGTGGCCAGGTGGCCGGAGTGTCCACTTCTCACTGGCGCGTACGTACTCTTTGCGGCTACTTCTCTCCCGCGTCTCGGTCGCGCACGGCCAGAGCCACCCAGAGCTCGGCGCGCAAGTCTGGGTCGTCCAAGGAACGGCCGAGGAGCTCCTCAACGCGCCGCATCCGGTACCGCAGGGTGTGCCGATGGACGCCAAGGGTCGTCGCCGCTGCGTCCCACTGACCGTGGTGGGCGAGATAGGCGCGCACCGACGCCACGAGGTCGCCCCGCTCACGGCTCTCGAGCGGACCGAGCAGGGCATCGGCGAACCCGCGGCCGGCGTCCGCGTCGACGAGCCCGACCAATCCGTCGCGTGCCAGATCTCCGAACGAGCGGACGCCCCCCGTGCCCGCAGCCGCCAAGGCACGGGTGGCTTGCCTCACGCCGTCCCCGAGCGCGTCAACGGCCACCACGTCACTGATCCCCCAGGTCACTTTGCCGGCGGCAGGCAGGTCGGGGGGCGACGCAGCTGCCGCCGCGGGTTGCAGCAACACGACGCGCCCCTCTTGAAGGGCAGCGCCCCGCCACCCGGCCGCTGGATCGGAGTCTTCGACCTGTTCTATCAAGGCCACCAGCTCTGCCTCCGGGCCGTCGGCGACCAGCACTCGTACTGGACCGGCGAGAAGCTCGTCCCACCCCACTCCAGCGATCGGAAGTCGGTCAGGCGCGATGCCATCGGCGAGCAGCGCCAGCAACGCCGACCGCAGCTGGCGGCGAGCGGTGTCGGTGCCGATGGATCGCTCCATCGCAAGTGACACGAGGGCAACACCCACGTTCACAAGCGCGAGATCGGCGGTCGACAGCGCCTGGTCGCGCGACACCGCGAGGAACCCACGGATTCGCCCAGCCGGCGCCAACGGCTGCAGCACGACCTGCCGCCCGTCGATTTCCAAGGCGGCCGAACTGCGAGGTCCGCGTCGACGCATACCGTCGATCTCGGCCACGAGTCCGTCGATGATGTCGGTCGCCTCGCGGGGAGCAGCGTGCAGTAGTCGTGCACTCGCGTCGAGCAACACCAGGTCGGCGTCCAGTGCGCTGGAGAGCTTGGCAACTACGGCAGCCGCCCCCTCAGGTGCCAAAGCCGCTCGAGTCAGGTCGCGCTGGGTCTCTACGGTGCGCGTCACCGCTTCATACTC
>JBJMHG010000270.1:0-3679 GCA_045807485.1 Actinomycetes bacterium | reverse complement strand
CGACTTGGCGGCCTGTAAGGGATTTCCAATCTCGCCCAATAGGTGGACAGTTGCCTGTTAGCGTCCAGGCACGGGTGGGAGGGCTGCAATGAACCGTGCGCGTGTAACCGCGGGTGCGGCCGCAGCGTTGATCACTGCGGTGGTGGTTATCGGGTATGAACCCCCGTCTGTGGCAACGACGTCAGCTGCCCAGTTAAGGGGATTCGACCCAAGTGTTGCGATTGACCACGTCGTCGTGATTCTGAAAGAGAACCACTCCTTCAACTCGGTCCTCGGGCCTTTCTGTTCACGCACGCAGCGATGTCGAGGCGACGACATCGGAACGCTTGAGCCCACCTCTATGGGCAGTGTCGCCCTGGCGAGAGCACCCGACGTCGTACCGGTTACGGACCATTCACACACTGCGCAGCAGACCGCATGGCACCAGGGCGCGAATGACCATTGGGATTTGATCAACGGATGCTCTGCTGCAAACGGCTACGCCTGCTACCAAGCATATGAGCCTGCTCAGATTCCCAATACGACCAGCCTTGCCCGCGACTTTGCCTTGAGCGACAACACTCGTACCTGCCAACGGCAGGCTAGCTGGAACGACAAGCTCACCTGGGGATCAGCATGTGACCAGAATGGCTTCCTCGGTACCAATCCCCAGCCTGCCCCTGGAGAACCGCTCGGCAGCGGCTGGGGCTGCGTGTCAAATCGGGATACGCCGTGGAGCGCCGACGGCACTGCTCCTTACACCAAGGAGCCTTCATGCATTCCGGACTACTCGACCGGTTTGGAATTTGGGGGCGCATTCAGGCAAACACCTGTGCCTGAGCAGATCTCTCTCTTCGAGAACTGCGACCTCGTGGCGGGTTGCACATGGGTGGACTACAACACCGCGGATGTCTGGAGTCCCACGGACATGCGGGCATACACGGCCTTCGTGAATCCGAACACGAAGACACCGAGCGACTTCCTCACGGACGCAACCAATGGAACGTTGCCGAGCATCTCTTTCGTCACGCCGTCGCTGAGTGGCGCCAACGATTCACAACACAACGGCGACTCGATGTTGATCGGAGACAACTCGATAGGACGCGAGGTTTCGGCAGTGATGAACGGTCCGGATTGGAGTTCTACCGCAATCTTCCTCACCTGGGACGACTGTGGATGTCAGTACGACCCCGTGGCCCCGAATCGCGTACCGATGATCATCATCAGCCCCTATGCCAAGGCCGGCTTTACAGACACCCGAAAGACCAATTTCGCTGGCGTAGCGCGGTTCATGGAGGAAGCGTTCGGCCTGCCAGCCATGAATGACCATGATCTGCACAGGTACGACTACCGAAATGCGTTCGACTTCTCTCAAACGCCACTGAGCGGAACTGAGCTGAAACGGTCACATGTGTCGCGCGCCTCCCGCATCGCCACGTTGACCAACCCGCTAAATGAGAGCGACGACTCGTAGACGCTGAGCGACGTTGCGTCGGTACGGACATTGTGCGACGCCGTCCTGGGTAATAGCGCTATGTGAACGAGACGTGGGAGATCTGGTTTCCGCAGGCTGGAGCGGCCGGACTGCTGTTCGCGCGGACGGTGGTTGACTCACAGGCTGCCGGAGATCGCGTGCTGGTTCATGCCGCTCCGCCCGTCATCGACGTTGTGGTTCGTGATGAGGTTGGGGCCACGGTTGCAACTGGTGATTCGCTGCAACGGACCGCGTCCGACCCAATGACGTCCCTACGGCGCCGGGGTGACGCGATCTTCTTGGAAGAGCTCTGGCCGGAGCCGAAGGACTTGGGCTGTCTCGTCCTCCTGTGCGGCGGGGAGGCGGGCGTCCTGTGTTCGTGGTGGCACGCCGAGGACCATTCTGAGTGGCGCTGGCAGGTGGAGTTTTCGAATCACCGTTGACGGCGCTCGGTCAGAGCTGGTCGGCGCCGAAGGTGTCGCATTGCGACGGATCCGCTGATCGGTATCCGGTCAGGTACCAGTCGCGTCGCTGTTCAGCTGATCCGTGGGTCCATGCTTCTGGATTGACGCGTCCCTGAGTCTTGCGCTGGATGCGATCGTCGCCGACGGCTGCTGCGGCGTCCTGAGCCTGCTGCAACTCGGCCTCTGTAATCGTGACATTGCCCTGCTCGTTGGCGAGGGCACCCCAAACTCCGGCGAAGCAATCCGCCTGCAGCTCCATACGCACAGACAGCTCGTTCGCGGCGCCCGGATTCTGCTGCTGCAGCGCCCGGACGCGGCGCTCGATACCCAATAACGTCTGCAGGTGGTGGCCGAACTCGTGCGCCAAGATGTAGGCCTGTGCGTAGCGCCCCTCGGCGCCAAACTGCTGCTGCAGCTGAGCCAGGAAGCCGAGGTCGAAGTACATGCGTTCGTCCGCCGGACAGTAGAACGGCCCTACTTCGGCGCTAGCACCGCCGCACCCCGTGTTGACGTAGTCATTGAAGAAGGCCAACCGCGGCGCCCGGTATTCGACATTGCCGAAGGTGCCAGCATCGAACTGCTCAGACCAAACCTCGTCAGTCTCGTTGTAGATCTTCACCAGGTAGCAGTCGTCGTACTTCTCGAGGGCGTCCTCGGTGACGCAGCGTTCGGCGAGGTCGCTCTGGCTGACCGTGCCGGGCTGGCTTCCGAGAATCCCGCCGTCCAGCTGCGATGGGTCGAACGCACCAGGCGGCAGCCCTCCTCCGCCGAGGAAGTTGACCAGCAGCACGACGAGTAGGCCAACGATCCCGACGCCGCCACCAACTGCGAGACCAGGGCGCATGCGGCGTCCGCGCAGGTCGTCGACTCCTGAGGTGTCGACCCGCCGGTTGTCAAAGCGCATGCTCCGCCCTTTCCTGCGTGAAGGCTCCCCGCGCTGGGAGAGTCGCAAACCTCACGAAGGTAGCGGCCGCGCCTTGACCCTTGGATCAGCGGATGCCGCTGTCGAGCTCGAGGTCTATCTCCACGTCGTCGCCACTGTCTAGGTGCACTGGTTCGCTGTCTTGAGATTGGTAGCCGCCGGCGTTGGTCGCGACAACTTCGAAGTCGCCAGCGGGCGCGTCGAGCTGGTAGTGACCGTCGGCGTCCGTCGTGGTGCTGGCCACCACCTGGTCGCCGTCGCGGAGCTCGACCGGGACTTGTTGCGCGGGTTTGGGTGGGCACGACGAGCCCTGAATCAGCACCGGACAACTCGGGCTGAGTTCGACGGTGCCGCTCACGGTGGCTGCGTCGGCGGAGGCGTCCGAGGAGTCCGAGCAGCCGGCGAGCGGCACCAGGACGGCGCTAAGCAGCAGCGCGACTGATAGCTCCCGACGTTTCACGCTGCTAGGACGCCGTGACACGCGTCTGAGTTCCCACACGGGTTCGCTCTGGCAATGTGCTACATTGACGCACATGGTGGAACGTGTGGGGGTTCGAGCCTTGCAGCAGCACGCGTCCAAGGTAGTGCGCAGCGTGAGCGAAGGTGCCACGGTTGAGGTCACAGACCGTGGGCGACTCGTCGCCCGCATGGTGCCAGCTGGCGCAGATCCGCTAGACCTTCTCGTCGAATCAGGTCACGCGCGGCGGGCGTCGCGGCGTCCGGGCGACCTGCCTCCTCCCCTCAAGGCGCACGGGCCAACGCTGTCGGAGCTGCTCGAAGAAGCACGCGCGGATGAAAGGTAGGCGTGGCGTACTACCTCGACACGTCGGCGTTCTTAAA
>JBJMHG010000269.1:0-4201 GCA_045807485.1 Actinomycetes bacterium | reverse complement strand
ACGCTGACTTGCGGGTTGCGTATGTACCGCAGCTCGAGACCGTCAACTGGAACTTCCCCGTGACGGTCTTTGAGTGTGTACTGATGGCCCGTACCCGCGGATGGCAGCTTCCTCGAGCAAGTCGTGCGGACCGCGTCGAGGTACAGCAGACCCTCGAACGGCTGGGCATCGCCGAGTTGTCAGGACGCCACATCCGCGAGCTCTCTGGCGGGCAACAGCAGCGTATGTTCATCGCTCGTGCTCTGTTGAGCAAACCTCGGCTGCTGGTTCTTGACGAACCGACGTCCGGCGTCGATATCACGACCCGGCACGACATGTTGCACCTGCTCGCCGACCTGCATGAGGACGGCATCTCGATCCTCCTGACCACTCACGACCTGAACGGGATGGCGGCACACCTTCCGCACCTGGTCACGGTGAACGGCCGGATCGTCGCCGAGGGAACTCCGCACGAGGTCATCACTCCCGACGTGCTCGAGCAGACCTTCGGTGCACGCCTCGAGGTGCTAGAGCACCTCGGCATGCCTGTTGTCATCGACGACTATCACCGCCAAGCTCCCCGTGCGGCGTCATGAGTGTCGACGTCGCGCTCCTCACCTCCCTGACCACGCCACTGCAATACGAGTTCTTCCAGAAAGGGCTTGCAGTGGCCGCGCTCTCTGGTGCACTGCTCGGATTCATCGGCGTCTACATCACTCTGCGCGGCATGAGCTACATCGGCCACGGCCTCTCTCATGCGATCTTCGGTGGCTTCGCAGCGGCGTCCCTGGTCAGCGCTTCTTTCATCTATCTCGGAGCTGGCATCTGGGGCGTGGCCTCGGCGCTCTCGATCAACTGGGTCACCCGCAAGCACCGCATAGGCGCGGACGCCGCAATCGGCGTCATCACGACCGCGTCCTTCGCACTCGGTGTCGCGCTGTTGTCGAAGTTCGGTAGTACCGGACCATCCTTCGACAACGCCCTCTTCGGATCGATCTACGGGATCAGCTTCGACCAGATCGCCATGCTTTCTGGCGTCACCATCGCCACAGTGGCCTTCGTCGTGCTGCGTTATCGCTCGCTGCTCTTCACGACCTTCGATCCTGAGGTCGCCACAGCGTCCGGTGTGAATGTGTCGCGAATCGAGGCGATCTTGATGCTGCTGCTGTCGCTGTCGATCCTCGCGACGCTGACGGTGATCGGTGTGACTCTCGTCGCCGCCATGCTGGTCATCCCAGCCGTCGTGGCCCGGATGGTCACCGACTCCTTCCAGCGCATGCTCATCATCTCGACGGCGACCGGAGCGCTTTGCGGTCTGGCAGGCATGTACCTCAGCTACTTCGCAGCGGTGCCCTCGGGAACGATGATCGTCCTGACCGGGGCTGCGGTCTTCTGTGTCGTACTGGCATGGCAGGGTTGGCGCTCCCTTACCCGAACGATTGGCTTCGACGACCACTCCGACGACCCATCGGCAGAACGCAGTATCTCCAGGAGCGCTACATGACCGACGCCGCCCGGCTTGCGCCAGGTGATCGAGCCCCCGCCTTCTCGTTGAAGGACGACCAAGGCAATACCGTCCGCCTGTCTGACTTCAAGGGCAGCAAGGTGATCGTCTACTTCTACCCGGCGGCGATGACTCCCGGATGCACGACCCAGGCGTGCGACTTCACCGCATCGATGACCGGCTTCAAGACCGCGGGCTACACCGTTCTGGGCATCTCTCCCGACTCACCGGCAAAGCTGGCGCAGTTTCGCACGGAGGGGTCGCTGAACTTCACTCTTCTTTCAGACCCGTCCAAAGCCACCATGGAGAAGTACGGCGCCTTCGGCGAGAAGCAGCTCTACGGCAAGACCGTTGTCGGGGTGATCCGGTCCACTTTCGTCATCGATGAGAAGGGCGTCATCGAGCAGGCGCAGTACAACGTCAAGGCGAAGGGACACGTCGCCAAGCTGGCGCGCGAACTCGACATCACCTGACCCTGGCCCCAAGAACGACGCTTTCACACGCGCTGGCGCACGAAACTCCGCACTCATGGACGTCTTGGGCAACCTCTAGACTTTCCGGTACGCGGAAGTGGCGGAACTGGTAGACGCGTGCGGTTTAGGTCCGTATGCCTTCGGGTGTGGGGGTTCGAGTCCCCCCTTCCGCACCCTTTAGTTGCCGAGCAGCGTGTGCAGCTGCTGCGCCAGCGCACGAAACGCACGACCGCGGTGACTGATCGCGTCCTTCTCGTCCGGTGACATCTCAGCAGTCGTTCGGCTCTCTCCTTCAGGCACGAAGATTGGGTCGTAACCGAACCCGTTCGTCCCGCGCGGCGTCCGGATCAGTGTTCCGGTCAGTCGACCCTCAAGGACATGTTCGGCGCCGTGCGGCGAGGCCAGTGCCGCTGCGCAAGCGAAGTGCGCACCCCGACGGTCATCTGGGGTATCGGAAATCTGAGCCAGCACCAGGCTGAGGTTCGCTTCGTCATCGCCATGGCGCCCCGCCCATCGCGCGCTGAACACCCCGGGCATTCCGCCGAGCACGTCGACGCACAAACCGGAGTCATCGGCGATGGCTGGCAGCCCCGTAGCACCTGCGACGGCATGGGCCTTGAGCAACGCGTTTTCAGCGAACGTAGTGCCGGTCTCCGCCACATCCGGTAGATCGGGATACTCATCAGTGCCCACCAGATCGGCCCGCACACCCGCGTCCGCCAGAATCCTGCGGAGTTCCCGGATCTTGTGCGAGTTGTGCGTGGCCAGCACCAGCCGGGTCACGACTTCAGTGCCGCCTGCTGCATCGCCGCCAGATCGTGGCATCCGCCGGACGCCAGGTCGAGCAGGGCATCGAGTTCGGCTCGGTCGAACGGGACACCCTCGGCAGTGCCCTGCACCTCGACGAACCGACCGTCTCCCGTGCAGACGACATTCATGTCAGTCTCAGCAGTGACATCTTCGTCATAACACAAGTCGAGGACGGGCTTACCGTTGACGATGCCCACTGAGACCGCCGCCACCGATCCGCTCAAGGCTTGCGCGTCCGCCTTCACGATGCCCTGCTGCTGCGCCCACGTGACAGCATCGGCCAGCGCCACATAGGCACCAGTGATTGCGGCGGTGCGAGTGCCTCCATCCGCTTGCAGTACGTCGCAGTCGAGGACGACCGAGTTCTCGCCGAGTGCAGACAGATCGACCACGGCGCGCAGTGCCCGGCCAATCAGGCGCGAAATCTCGTGGGTTCGGCCGCCGATCTTGCCTCGAACCGACTCGCGGTCGCTGCGCGTGTGTGTGGAACGCGGCAGCATCGCGTACTCGGCCGTCACCCAGCCCAGGCCGCTTCCCCTGCGCCACCGCGGAACACCCTCGGTGAGGGACGCCGTGCACAGCACCCGCGTGCGTCCAAACTCGATCAGCACTGAGCCCTCAGGATGTTCGCTCCACTCGCGGATGAAGGTCACCGGACGAAGCTGGTCGGCCGCACGGCCGTCGACGCGAGACATGCGCCAGAGGTTATCGACCCACCTCGAGGGTGAAACCAGCGGTGGCGACGTCGATCGTCCCGTCGAATACCTTCGAAGCCTCCGCTGCCGCGACGGTCGGGTCGTGCCATGGCGGTACGTGCGTGATGACCAGACGCCGCGCGACGGCGTCCCGAGCGGCCTCTCCAGCCTGGCGCCCGGTCATGTGGAGGTCCCGAGCGTTCTCGGCGCCGTGCATGAAACTCGACTCAGCGAGCAGGACGTCTGCCTCGCGCGAGAGCTCGATGAGCGCCGAGCACGGCCCGGTGTCACCGCTGTAGGTCAGGACCGCATCGTCGGCTTCGAAGCGAATGCCGTACGCCTCGATCGGATGCGCGACTCGTTCGGCCCGAACCGCAAAGGGTCCCAGGGAGGCGGCCGACGACAGCTCACGAAACGCGAACGAGCTCTGAAGCGGCTTCGGTGAGGTCAGCCCGATTGCCGAGGCAAGCTGCCCCGCAGCGTTGCTCGGCCCGTACACAGGTAGCGGCCCACTGAACGAGTACGGGCCATAGCGATGTGCCACGTGAAGCGCCGTCAGGTCGATGAAGTGGTCGGCGTGAAGGTGACTGAGCACGATCGCATCGATGGAGTCGAGTGCAACATGTTGCTGCAGGGCGCCGAGTGAACCGTGGCCCATGTCGACCACCACGCGAAATCCGCTGTGCTCGATCAAGTAGCAGGACGCGGGACTATCCGGACCTGGGATGCTCCCAGAGCAC
>JBJMHG010000268.1:0-15406 GCA_045807485.1 Actinomycetes bacterium | reverse complement strand
GTCTTCATCGAGCGCCACAAGACCCTGCGACAAGCGTTGTCCCTGGGGCTGAGGAGCGGGTTCAGTCGGATCCCCGTGATCGGTGACAACGAGGACGATGTGGTGGGTGTGGTGTACCTCAAGGACATCGCCAAACGGGTGTTCGACCACCGCGAATCAGAGTCGACGCAGAAGGTCGAATCGGTCATGCGGCCAGCTTTCTTCGTCCCCGACAGTCGGGCAGCTGATGATCTGCTGAAAGACATGCAAGGCAGTCGCACCCACATCGCCATCGTGGTTGATGAGTACGGCGGAGTCGCCGGCCTGGTCACGATCGAGGACATTCTGGAAGAGATCGTCGGTGAGATCACCGACGAGTACGACGTCGATCAGGGCCCGACCATCGAAGAGCTCGAAGACGGCTCAGTGCGGGTCAGCTCGCGATTGCACGTAGACGACCTGGCCGAGGCGTTGGACGTCCCGCTCGACGACGAGGTGCTTGAGGATGTCGAGACCGTAGGTGGCTTGTTGGCCAAGTACCTGGGCAAGGTGCCGATTCCCGGCGCGAAGGTCGAGGTCGCAGGGCTGCGGCTGTGCGCCGACGCCGCACGCGGCCGCCGCAACCAGGTGGACACCATTGTCGTGACCCCCATTCCCACCGTCGACACAAGTGATCAGTCTGAAGAACCGGAAGCCGCCGATGGCTGAGCAGCTACCTGAGCTGGACGCCGAGGACACCAAGCTGGTCACGCTTGCGAAAGGGGCCAGAGGCCGGGTCTCCGCCCCCGAGGGTGCGGCGGTGCGAGATGAGACCGGTCGCACCTACGCGTCCGCTTCGGTGAACCTTGCGTCATTGCAGTTGTCAGCCCTGCAAGCAGTCGTAGCGCAAGCAGTCGCATCAGGGGCGCGCAGTCTCGAAGCGGCCGTGTTGGTATCGAACCTTGGTGTGGGTGACGCAGACGGTGTGGCGGCGGTGCGTGAGCTGGGCGGCGAAGACGTCCGGCTGATTGTGCTGAGGCCTTAGCCCCGGTTCGCTGCCACCTAGTATCAGCTGGTGACGTACAGGTCTGGGCTGGTGTCGGTGGTGGGGCGGCCTAACACCGGCAAGTCGACGCTGGTGAACGCCTTGACCGGCGAGAAGGTGGCAATCACCTCGAGTCGTCCGCAGACCACGCGTCACATCATCCGCGGAGTCGTGCACCGTTCCAATGGGCAGCTGGTGCTCGTTGACACCCCCGGAATGCACAAACCGCGCACCCTGCTCGGTCAGCGACTCAACGACGAAGTGCGTAACGCCCTTGCAGACGTCGACGTCGTGGTGGTCACGCTGCCGGCCGATGAGGCAGTCGGGCCAGGCGATCGTCGCATCACCGCCGAAGCGGCCAAGATGCGCAAGGCGCCAAAGGTGGCAGCGGTCACCAAGACTGACCTGGTCAAGCCCGACAAGCTGTTGGCACACCTGGCGGCGGTCGCAAAGATGGCCAGCGACCACGGTTTCGAATGGAGTGAGGTGGTTCCGCTCTCTGCGGTGACGGGCGACCAGGTCGAGCTGTTCGCTGACCTGTTGATCGACCTGCTCCCTGAGGGTGAGCCCTACTTTCCCGAGGGCCAAGCCACCGACGAACCCGAGGACGTGCGAGTGGGTGAGCTCATCCGCGAGGCGGCCCTCGAGGGAGTGCGCGATGAGCTGCCGCACTCGCTCGCCGTGGTAGTCGACGAGATCGTCCCTCGTGATGATCGGCCGCCGGACCGACCTCTCACTGATGTCCGGGCCACCATGTACGTGGAACGTCAGAGCCAGAAAGCCATCATCATCGGACGTCAAGGGGCGCGGCTGCGTGACGTGGGACAGACGGCGCGAGGAGACATCGAAGCTCTGCTCGGCGTCCCGGTGTTCCTCGACCTACACGTCAAGGTCGCGAAGGACTGGCAGCGCGATCCCAAGCAGCTTCGGCGTCTGGGATTCGACTGACGCTAGGTCGACGCGGTTGTTGGCTCGCTCGCATCGGGTGGCTCAGGTGGCATCGATTCCTCGGCATCATGCAGCTCGATCTCGGGGATGAGCTCATACCGATGACCGTAGGTCTCGATGATGGCCTGGATGCTGGCGACGACCGGGATCGCGATCAGCGCACCAAGCGCCCCGCCGAGTGCGCCACCCATGATCACGGCGCCGAACGCGACCGCGGGGTGAATGTTCATGGTGCGGTTGCTGATGCGAGGCGTGAAGACGTAGTTCTCGACCTGCTGGTACACGATGACGAATGCAATCACGAGGATGCCGTCCCAAGTGCTGCTGCCGAATCCGAACAGGGCCGGCAGAGCGCCGCCGAGATACGTACCGATCGTTGGGATGAACTGCGAGACCACACCGGTCCAGATTCCCAGCGGCAGCCAGTAGGGAACGTCGATGATCAGCAGGAAGAGAGACATGAAGAAGGCTGAGAACACCGCGAGGATCACGCGTGACACGACGTAACCACCGGTCTTCTCGATTGCGATCTCCCACACCTGGTGAGTGACTCGCTGGCTCTCTTGTGGCAGCCACGACGCCACGGTCTTGCGGACGCGCGGCCCATCGGCAGAGAAGTAGAAGGCGAAGAGAAGCACCGTAAAGAGGTCGAACACGATGCCGACCAAGGAAGTGAAGAATCCGAATACGCCGAGCCCGATAGTTGACGCCCACTGGGTCACGCGGTCGGGCGTGATCTGGAGCACGTCGGTGATCTGGTTCGGGTCGAAGTTCGTATTGAAGGTCTGGTTCACCCAGTCGATCAATGTCGTGAGGGTGTCTGGCAGGGCTTGGACCAGGTTGACGATCTGATCGATGAACAGCGCCCCGAAGATGGCGAAGAACGCCACGATCGCCAAGAAGATGCCGACCATCACCACGCCGGTGGCAAGGCCACGCTTCCATCCGCGTCGTGCGAGCCACGAGACGGCTGGCTCCATGGCGATGGCAAAGATCCAGGCGAGCAGCATGAGGAAAAGCAGGTGCTTGATGCCGTGGAACAACCACTCAAAGACATGCAGAAAAATGACGACCCCGATGACCGCTACTGCCAGCCTCCGGATCAACCGAGGATCTGAAATGGTCGCCGCCACCACACGCGCGGTGCGGCGCGCACTGGTATCGCGGCGAACGGCAGCGCCGTCCGGAGCGGTCGATCCGGTCATGGGCCGACGGTAGCCGACGTGCTGGTGCCTGAGCTCGATGCGCGCCGATGTCGGCCGGGAGTCGCTGATCCTCAGGGACGCTGCACGCCTGGGGTACACTCGTCGAGATGCTGAACGTGCGCCTGCTTCTTCGCAGCCGCGGCGAGGCCTAGTCCGACCGGTCTCCTCGCCGCGGGGTCTCGTGCTTCCTCCGGTCACGCACTCGTCCAGCAGATCCGAGGAGACCCACGCGATGTCCCAGCAGTCACCTGACCATCCCGAGCGTGCACCGCAGGTGCAGCAGCCAAGCCGGATGCCGGTCCACAAGTACCAACCATTCCCTGCCATCGGTCTGAGCGACCGCACCTGGCCGGACGCCGTCATCACCGAGGCACCCCAGTGGTGCTCCGTCGATCTCCGTGACGGCAACCAGGCACTGATCGACCCCATGAGCCCGGCGCGCAAGCGCAAGATGTTTCAGCTTCTGGTCGACATGGGCTTCAAAGAAATCGAGGTCGGTTTTCCCTCCGCGTCCCAGACCGACTTCGACTTCGTTCGCGAGCTGATCGAGCAAGACGTGATCCCCGACGATGTCGTCATTCAGGTGCTGACCCAGGCACGCGAACACCTCATCGAGCGCACGTCCGAGTCGATCCGCGGCGCCAAGCGAGCGATAGTGCACCTCTACAACTCGACGTCAACGCTGCAACGACGCGTGGTGTTCGGCCTCGACAAGGACGGCATCAAAGACATCGCTGTTCAAGGCGCCCGCATCTGCAAGAAGTTCGAAGAGACCGTGCCTGAAGTCGAGATCTCGTACGAGTACTCGCCAGAATCCTTCACCGGCACCGAGCTCGACTACGCGGCTGAGGTCTGCAACGCGGTGATCGAGGAGTGGGACGCCACTCCCGACCGCAAGGTGATCATCAATCTGCCCGCGACCGTCGAAATGGCGACCCCCAACATCTACGCAGACCAGATCGAGTGGATGCACCGCAACCTGGTGCGCCGCGATTCGGTGATTCTGTCGTTGCATCCGCACAACGACCGGGGTGCCGCTGTTGCGGCCGCCGAGCTCGGTTACATGGCCGGTGCTGACCGCATCGAAGGCACACTGTTTGGCAATGGCGAGCGCACCGGAAACGTCTGCATCGTGACGTTGGGCCTGAACCTGTTCAGCCAAGGCATCGATCCGATGCTCGACTTCTCTGACATCGACGAGATCCGGCGTATCACTGAGTACGCCAACCAGCTGCCGGTCAACCCGCGCCACCCCTATGGCGGTGACCTGGTGTACACCGCATTCAGCGGCTCACATCAAGATGCCATCAAGAAGGGTTTCGACGCGCTTGCGGCCGATGCCGCCGCGGTCGGCAAGACAGTCGACGACATCACATGGGCAGTTCCGTACTTGCCGATCGACCCCAAAGACGTGGGCCGCACATACGAGGCCGTCATCCGGGTCAACAGCCAGTCCGGCAAGGGTGGCGTTGCGTACATCATGAAGTCAGAGCACCAGTTCGACCTGCCGCGACGCCTCCAGATTGAGTTCAGCGGTGTCGTCCAGCAGCACACCGACGATTCCGGCGGCGAAGTTACGCCGGAACAGATGTGGCAGATCTTCGAGGCTGAGTACCTCGCGGCCACCGGACCGCTGCAGCTCAACGCGGTGCACACCTCCAGCGCAAAGGGTGAGCGCGACGCACTACGGGTAGGGATGTATGTCGATGGCGAACGACGAGAACTGGAGGGCAATGGCAACGGACCTATCGCAGCCTTCGTCGACGCACTGTCGTCGATCGGGCGCGATGTCCGGGTTCTCGACTACGCCGAGCACGCGATGAGCGCAGGCGGCGACGCCAAAGCAGCGGCATACCTCGAGTGCGCCATTGACGGCCAGGTGCTGTGGGGTGTCGGGGTCGATCCCAACATCCTCACCGCGTCGTTGAAGGCGATCGTGAGCGCACTCAACCGTGTTGCACGAACTGGCTGACGACGCGCGGCGTCCGGGGCGCCGCCAACAACCTGCCCGGGAGAGAATGGCGCGGTGAGCCTGTACCGAGACGAGGGCGTCGTGCTGCGCACCCAGAAGCTGGGTGAGGCAGACCGCATCGTCACAGTGCTGACTCGCGAGCACGGTCGGGTTCGGGCCGTCGGCAAAGGCGTCCGGCGCACGTCGTCGAAGTTCGGGTCCCGTCTCGAACCGTTCACTCACATCGACGTCCAGTTCCACACCGGTCGCTCGCTCGACATCGTGACTCAGGTCGAGTCCCTGACCTCCTACGGTGCTGATCTCGCCGGCGACTATCCGCGGTACACCGCGGGCACCGCCATGCTCGAGACGGCCGAACGGCTCACCGACGTTGAGAAAGAGCCAGCCGTCCAGCACTACCTGCTCCTCGTCGGAGGGCTTCGAACCTTGGCAGGTGGAGAGCACGCCGCCAGTGCGGTGCTCGACGCCTACCTGCTGCGGTCACTGGCCGTTGCTGGTTACGCAGCCAGCTTCGACGAGTGCACCCGCTGCGGGGCCGTCGGTCCACACCGCTGGCTGTCGGTAGAGGCCGGCGGTTCGGTGTGCAGCGATGACCGGCCGGCCGGGTCAGCGACCGTGAGTGAAGGTGCGCTGCTGGTGCTCTCCGCCTTGCTGACCGGCGAATGGGACACCATCGACAACGCCGACCCACGCCACCTGCGCGAAAGCACCGGAGTCGTTGCGGCCTACACGCAATGGCACCTCGAACGGGGGCTCCGTTCGCTACGGTTGGTGGAGCGCACGTGAGTCGGCGCGGGCGAGGCGTCCGGCCGCCGAATCCGCACCCATCGGGAGTGGCGCCGCCGGTGATCGATCCCGATCTGGTGCCGCGTCACGTGGCGGTCGTGATGGATGGGAACGGTCGCTGGGCCAAGCACAGGGGACTGCCCCGCACCGACGGCCACAAGGCCGGCGAAGCAGCGCTCTTCGATGTTGTCGAAGGCGCGATCGAGATCGGGGTGAAGCACATCTCGGCCTATGCGTTCAGCACCGAGAACTGGAAGCGGTCTCCCGACGAGGTGCGGTTTCTGATGGGCTTCAACCGCGACGTGATTCGGCGACGACGCGACGAGATGAACGAGATGGGCGTACGGGTGCGCTGGGCCGGGCGGCGTCGCCGGCTCTGGAAGAGCGTGATCAGCGAACTCGAGGAAGCTGAAGAGCTGACGCGCAAAAACTCTGTTCTCACGTTGACGATGTGCGTCAACTACGGCGGAAGGGCTGAGATCGCGGACGCCGCTGCGTCCATTGCCTGGGCCGCGTCCGAGGGCCGAATCGACCCCACTCGGGTGGACGAGCGGACGGTTGCGCGGTTTCTCGACGAACCAGAGCTTCCTGACGTCGACTTGTTCATCAGGTCATCAGGTGAGCAGCGCATCTCCAATTTCATGATCTGGCAGAGCGCCTACGCCGAGCTGGTCTTTCTCGACGAGCTGTGGCCCGACATCGACCGGCGCCACCTTTGGAAGGCCATCGAGCAATACGCGGCACGAGACCGTCGGTACGGAGGAGCCGATCCCGCGCCTCTGACGTGACTCGGCCGCCCCCTCTTTTGGGGTGCAACGACGCGTTCCCTCCATACGACGGAGGTTTGGTCGACTCATGAGCTGCAGTCGGCGCAGCGGCCGTAGATCTCCAGCGTGTGGCTGATCTCGCTGAATCCTTTGGCGGCGGCCATCTCTTCGGCCCAGTGCTCGACCGCTGGGCTGTCGACCTCGAGCGTTCGACCACAGTGGCGGCACACCAGGTGGTGGTGATGCTCGGCGGTGCACCTGCGGTAGCGAGTCTCCCCGTCGTCCGGACGGAGCACGTCGACCTGTCCTGACTGGGCCATCGCCTGCAGTGTGCGGTAAACGGTAGTGAGTCCGACGTTTGATCCTGTGTCTCGTAACCGTGCATGGATCTCTTGTGCGCTGCTGAATTCTTCGAGCGAGTCCATGAGCTCTTGCACGGCCCGTCGTTGCCTTGTGGAGCGAGGTGAGCTCGGCGTCCGTTCTGTGCTGCTCATGCGTTCGCGCTCCGCATGCGAGTGCGTGCGCCGAGCAGTGCCATGACGATCGCGGTCACGGCAAAGACGGCAATAGCGGTGAGGACGATGGATCCGCCCGATGGCGTGTTGGTGTAGTAGGACGCCGAAACTCCGACTACGGCGCATCCGAGCCCAATGGCAAGCGAGTAAGCGAGAGCAGTGCGAAAGCTTCTGGCGAAAAGCTGGGCGGTCGCAACCGGCACGACCATCAGTGCGCTGATCAGCAGCAGACCGACGATTCGCATCGACACAACGACGGTAGTGGCCGTGAGTACCGCGAGCACCAGATTGAGCTGCAGTACCGGCAGCCCGCTGGCCCTGGCGTACTCCTCGTCGTTGGCAACTGCAAAAAGATGCCGTGACAAGCCAAGGGTGAGAAGCAGCACCAGGGCGGAGAGTGCCGCGAACACCGCGAGATCGCCCGTGCTCGTGGTGGTGATCGCACCGAACAGATACTGATTGAGACTCAACGCCGAAGCGCCTGGCACCTTGGCGATGATCACTACACCGCCGGCGATGCCTCCGTAGAACATGATGGCGAGTGCAAGGTCGCTTGTGGTGCGACCCCGATTTCGGAGCAGCTCGATGGTCACAGCGCCGGTGGCTGCGGTGACCAAGGCGACCCAAACCGGAGCCCAGCCGAGCAGAAGCCCCAAGGCGACCCCCGTCAGTGCCACGTGCCCCATGCCGTCGCCCATCAGGGCGAGCCGACGTTGAACGAGGAAGATCCCGACGCTCGGAGCCGCGAGCCCCACGAGTACCGCCGCGATCAGCGCTCGTTGCATGAAGTCGTACTGCAGGAATTCGAGGCCCATGTCAGCCACTCGTCCGCAGATCGTCAGGCATCGCGTCGCGACGCGGCTCGTCGACGTGATCGTGGTGGCTGAAGGGCTCACTCGCAGCTGCAACGACAGCTGGAGTGGGTGGGCCGTCGTAGCTGATCCCGCCTCGGCTCACCCAGATGACCCGCGTGAGGTGATGCGCGAATGGCTCGAGGTCGTGAGTGACGACGGCGATGGTGACTCCAGACGCACTGAGCCTGGCGAGTACATCGACCACGGATGCCTGGGCTTCGACGTCCACGCCGGCGGTGGGTTCGTCGAGCAGCATGAGTTCGGCTTCGGCCGCCAGGGCCCTCGCCATCAGCACGCGCCGTTGCTGTCCGCCGGAGAGCTGGTGAACTGGGCGCCGGGCCAGCTCTGAAATCCCGACTCGATCCATAGCATCGTCAACCGCCCGACGGTCAGGGGCCGACGACCACCGCAGCATTCCTGACCGCGGCAGGCGTCCGCTGATCACGACTTCGCGCACCGTCGCGGGGATGGGCCCGCCAACGGTGTGACGCTGCGGCACATAACCAATCCGCCACCGTTGGTCGAAGTCGGTGGCCGGCTCACCGAACAGCTCGGCAGTGCCACCCTCAACGGCCACTAGCCCGAGAATCCCCTTCACCAGCGTCGACTTACCGGCACCGTTGGGCCCGACGATGGCGATGAAGTCGTGTGGATTGATGGAGAGCGTGACGTCGCGCAAGACGGTCACGTCGTAGCCGATGGACGCGCCCTTCAGCTGTACGAGCGGTGCGCTGGACGGGTTCATGTGCAGCCCAGACCCTGCACAAGCGCGTCGAGGTTTGCCCGCATCACCTCGAGGTAGTTGTCGCCCGCTGACTGGTCAGTAAGACCCTCGAGCGGGTCGAGCTGGGCTGTGGACGCTCCAGTGGCATTGGCAACTGTCTGTGCCACGTCCGGACTCACCAAAGTCTCGTAGTAGATCGTGTCGACGTCGTGGGTACGGACGAAGTCAGTGATGTCTGCCAGCTGCGCGGCGGTCGGCTCGGTCTCGGGCGTGATTCCGGTGAGACCCACCTGCTCAAGGCCGTACCGCTCAGCCAGGTACGCGAATGCGCTGTGGCTGGTGACGATGTACGAGCTGGCGCAGTCGCTGAGGGCGGTTGCGAACGACTTGTCCAGTTGGGAAAGGTCTTGGCGCAGGGCAGCCGCGTTCTCTTTGAAGGTGTCTGCGGCGTCCGGGTCAAGTTCTGACAGTTTCGCTGCGACGGCGTCGCCGACCTCGGCAAGGCGCGTCGGGTCGAGCCAGAAGTGCGGATCAACCGCGCCGTCGCTTGTCGTCAAGGAAAGCGATGCAGCGTCACGGACGTCGAGGTTCGGCGTGGACGTCGTTGCGATCGCGTCGTCAACGGCGGGTTGGAATCCGCTCAGGTAGACCCCAAGGTCTGCATCCGACAGCGCGGCGAGGTCTTGCGGCGCCAGTTCGAGGTCGTGTGGCTCGGCGCCCGGTTTGGTCAGGTTGGTCGCTGTGACGTCGGCGCCGCCAACTCGCTCGACGACGTATTGCAGGGGATAGAAGCTCGCCACGACCGAGAGCGAGGTAGGGGCGTCCGAGGTGCCGGCGTCGTGGCTGCTGCAGCCACTGAGCATGGCTGCCCCAGCCGTCAAGACCACAGCGGCGGTGCGGAGGGGCTTGGTCGCGACCATGCCTCACTCTGACCTAGATGAAAACGATTGTCAAAACCGTATAGACCTCAAATGAGGCGAGTGAGGGCCACGTAGACCACCAGACCGACAACCAACAGGCGCATGAGGCGCGCGGTCAGGCTGTGTTGCGTCCACCCGAGTACGGCCAACCACGCGAGGAAGAGCCCGAGGACGAGCAGCAGGATGCCGCCGACGGCATTGTCGAGCATCAAGCCGCCAACGGTGAGGGCGAGAACCACCACTAGCAACAACCACTTGGGCACCCTCGACAGCTGGAGAAGCAGTGGAGCGCTGTAGCGCTCTAGGGGAGTAGGGCTCTGGTCTTCTCGCACGGGATCCATCGTGGCGCATCGCAGCGTCGAGTTCGCTCGCGGGTTCTGAGCGCGTGATGCCCGTGCGTGATGCCCGTGCGCCAGGATGGGCCGGTGACCGACTGGGTGGTGGTGCTTCGATTCTCGGTGCCGGACGACGTGGCGACCCGGTTTAGCGACGAAGCTTCGCGCGTTGCACGCCTGCTCGGCGCACGAGCCGGGTGTCTCGGCGTCGAAGTCGGACGCGCATCCGACGATCCGACGCTCTGGGTGATGTCATCGCGATGGCAATCCGTAGGCGCCTACCGTCGAGCTGTGTCGGACTACGAGATCAAGGTGCAAGCGGTTCCGTTTCTTTCACAAGCGATCGACGAGCCGACCGCTTTCGAGGTGCTCTTCGCGATCGACGCAGAGGGTGAGCGTGCGGCGTCCGGTGACCTCGCGTCCGATGCAGATACCGTTGATCGCTCCCGATAACCTTTCACGGTGGCTGCTGACTTGATCGACACCGTCGTCTCACTCTCGAAGCGTCGGGGCTTTGTCTTTCCCAGCTCTGAGATCTACGGGGGACAGCGTGCCGCCTGGGACTACGGACCGCTCGGCGTCGAGCTGAAAGAGAACGTCAAGCGTCAGTGGTGGCAGTCGGTGGTTCGGGAACGCGACGACGTCGTGGGCGTCGACACGTCGGTGATCCTGGCGTCCGAGGTGTGGGAAGCGTCCGGTCACGTCTCGGCGTTCGTCGACCCGCTCACCGAGTGCCTGTCGTGCCACAAGCGGTTTCGCGCCGACCATCTTGAAGAGGCATTCGAGGCCAAGCACAAGCGCGCGCCAGAGTCGTTGGCTGAGGTGAACTGTCCGAACTGCGGCAACAAGGGTCAGTTCACCGAGCCGAAGATGTTCAACGGATTGCTGAAGACCGAGCTTGGCGCCGTCGAGGACGGTTCAGGCACGGCGTACTTGCGGCCGGAAACCGCGCAAGGGCTGTTCATCTCATTCGCTCACGTGCAGCTCGTGGCGCGTCGCAAGGTGCCGTTCGGCATAGCCAACATCGGTAAGTCGTTCCGCAACGAGATCACCCCAGGCAACTTCATCTTCCGTACGCGTGAGTTCGAGCAGATGGAGATGGAGTACTTCGTCCGACCGGGTACCGATGAAGAGTGGCACCAGCGATGGATTGACGACCGCTTGGCCTGGTACACCGATCTGGGCATCTCGCCAGACAACCTGCGGCTGTTCGAGCATCCCGGTGAGAAGCTGTCGCACTACTCCAAGCGCACGGTCGACATCGAGTACCGATTCAAGTTCGGCGGACAAGAGTTCAGTGAGCTCGAGGGCATCGCCAACCGCACCGACTTCGACCTCAAGGCCCACGCTGAGGCGTCCGGCCAAGACTTGTCCTTTTTCGACCAAGACGCGGGGGAGCGCTGGTATCCGTATGTCATCGAGCCGGCGGCCGGAGTCAACCGCGCGATGCTCGCCTTCCTGCTCGACGCGTACGCCGAGGACGAGGCGCCGAACGCCAAGGGCGGTATCGACAAGCGCACCGTGTTGCGGCTCGACCCGCGGCTCGCGCCGGTGAAGGCTGCTGTTCTACCACTCTCGCGCAATGCTGACCTGTCGCCCAAGGCGCGCGATGTGGCGTCCGCACTGCGCAAGCGTTGGAACGTCGACTTCGACGATGCGGGTGCGATCGGACGCCGTTATCGCAGACAAGACGAGATCGGAACGCCGTTCTGTGTGACGGTCGACTTCGATTCGTTGGACGACCAGTCGGTCACCGTGCGAGAGCGGGACTCGATGAAGCAGGAGCGGATTGCGATCGACTCGCTGGTCGACTACCTCGCCCCGCACCTTCCGCCCTTCTAGCTCCAAGAACGACGCTTTCACTCACTCTGACGCAGGAATCGCCGGCTTCATCAGGGTGCTACGTGGCGCTTGGGCGGCGTCCCCGCGCGTCTTCCACGATCAGCGTGGGCAGAGGACGCTCCAGACCTCGCCTGTGTGTCTGCCAAATCTGACGCAGCGTTGCGTTTGGGTCACGGCGCATCTCCGAGGGAACCACGTGAACCACGAGCAGTCCCAGCGCCCCGTAGTTCGTTGCCCGATTGAGGGTTGCGACGAAGCGGTCACCTTCGCCGTGGTACTGCTTCGATTGGACCTCGATGACAGTCATGGACTCTTTGATGAGTCCGTCCGGCTGCGCAACGAACTTACGAGTCGGCAGTCGAAGCACAGGGTTCCACAAGGTTGGCCCGAATCCGGCTCGCAGCATGAGCTCACGAAGCTCTGCTTCTGGAGCTGATCGGACGCCTGCACGCGCCTCCTCGACGCACTCGCGAAGGAGGGCAGTTCCGCGACGCTGAGCCTTGCTCAGCTCCTGTGCGATTTCTTCCACTCCGACCATCTCGCGCTGGACTGCCTCGAGCAGGAATGCGCGGGTGGCGCGCCGATCGATGTTTCGCCGTCCGGCGTCCACGATGCACCGTGCGAGAGGCGCGACAGGGAGGGCGTCGACGGTTGTCGGGGTGGGGAGGCGTTTCGTGCGCTCAACCACCACGAAGCCCGACGATTTCCGATGCCGAGTCAACGGAATCAGGGTGTGAACGTAGGCATCGATCGGATCTTGGGGCAGGTACGCCAGGCCCCACCGTCGCATCCCCGAGGCTCCAGTGAGAACGCCATGAGACCCCGTGAAGAGCAGCGCTGCCATCTCCCGCTGCTCAATGGACATCGGCCTATCTGCTACCAGGTAGGTGCCGGGGAGCACGCGGCGCCAGGCGCCGCCGGTTCGGGCCCGCCGTGCCAGAGTCGAGCTCAGCACGCCGATCTCCTCAAGCTGTGCGGCCGTGATGAGCCCCAACTGGTCATTGGCCACCCAGTGGACGGCTTCCATGAGGTCTCGTGAGCGAAGGTGCATGGTTGACCCTGGCGTTCAACGCGGGAACCAGGCGCCGACTCGGCCCGGCCTGTGGAAGGTCCGGTACCGTCCGAGGCGAGTTGGGTACGGCGTTTCCTGCGCCAGGGTGAGTGAAAGCGTCGTTCTTGAGGAAACGTGAGGGCCACCGTTGCGAATCGGGTCGGTGGAGGTTCCTGTTCCGGTGGTGCTTGCCCCCATGGCCGGAATCACCAACGCTGCGTTCCGGCGATTGGCGGCCGAGCAAGGCGCTGGCCTCTACGTCTGCGAGATGATCACGAGTCGGGGTTTGGTCGAGCGTCAGCCCAAGACGTTGGGCATGCTCGCCTTCGACGAGCTCGAGTCCATCCGATCGGTGCAGCTGTACGGAGTCGACCCGCGCCACGTCGGGGACGCCGTGCGGATCCTGGTCGGTGAGCTCGGCGTCCACCACGTCGACTTCAACTTCGGCTGTCCGGTTCCGAAGATCACGCGAAAGGGCGGCGGTGCCGCACTGCCGTGGAAACGTGACTTGCTTCGCGCAATCCTGACCGAGGCCGTCCGCGCCGCCGACCCCTACGGCGTCCCGATCACGATCAAGACCCGCATGGGCATCGATCGCGGGCATCTGACCTACCTGGACGCCGGTGAGATCGCCGAGGACGCCGGATGTGCAGCGATCGCGCTGCACGGGCGCACGGCCGACCAGCACTACTCCGGGGATGCCGATTGGGCTGCAATTGCGGCGCTCAAACAGCACGTCTCGATCCCGGTCTTGGGCAACGGTGACATCTGGGAGGCGTCCGACGCGCTGCGCATGATGGCCGAGACGGGTTGCGACGGCGTCGTGATCGGGCGCGGCTGCCTGGGGCGTCCTTGGTTGTTCCGCGACCTCGCTGCGGTGTTCACCGGGCGGGCCGTACCTGCCCCGCCCACGCTCGCTGAGGTGACGGTCATGGTGCGACGCCACGCTGAGCTGCTGGCCGAACTGATGGGTGAGCTGCGCGGACTCACCGACCTACGCAAACACATGGCGTGGTACTTCAAGGGGTTCGTCGTCGGCGGAGAAGTACGTGCGGCGCTCGGCAAGGTCTCCTCGCTGACCGAGCTGGACGCGTTGCTGGCCCAAGTCGATCAAGACCAAGCCTTTCCGGCGTCCGAGATCGGGGTCCCACGCGGACGACAGGGGTCACCGCGTCGGGTCGTGTTGCCCGACGGCTGGCTCGACGACCGGCACACTGCCCGGCTGGACGCCGGCGCCGAGCTCGACGTCTCTGGCGGTTGACGAGCGGGGGATCCGACACCTTAGCTCCGTTGGCCCACCGCATGAGGGTCCTTCTGCCCAGTGCGGGCCGGCGGCACGCAGTTACGGTGGGGTCAGACAAACCAGGAGGCCTCATGCGATACGTGTACGGCTTCGCCGAGGGAACGAAGGACGATCGCGATCTCCTTGGCGGCAAGGGCGCCAACCTCGCCGAGATGACCGCACTTGGGCTCCCGGTGCCACCAGGCTTCACGATCACCACGGACGCCTGCCGCGCCTATCGATCCAAGGGGGAGGCGCCCGAGGGGCTGGCGGCTGAGGTGCGCGAGCACCTGAAGCAGCTCGAGACCGTCATGGACCGCCGGCTGGGCGACCCGCGCGCGCCGCTGCTGCTTTCAGTTCGCTCCGGCGCCAGATTCTCGATGCCGGGGATGATGGAGACCGTCCTCAACATCGGACTCAACGACGAGACGGTCGTTGAGCTGGCGTCCGAAACCGGCGATGCCAGGTTCGCCTGGGACTCTTACCGTCGTTTGCTGCAGATGTTCGGACGCACCGTCATGGACGTGAGCGCGTCCCGTTTCGACACGGCGCTGGAGAAGGCGAAGGCGGACGCCGGCGCGATCCGCGACATCGACCTCACCGCCGAGCAGCTGCAGCAGCTGGTGAGTGCCTACAAGGCGGCGATTGCAGATGCCGCTGGCCATCCCTTCCCGCAAGACCCCTACGACCAGCTGGACGAGGCGGTGCTGGCCGTCTTCCGCTCGTGGGACGGCGATCGGGCCCGGCTTTACCGACGCCAAGAGGCGATACCGGACGACTTGGGCACGGCCGTCAACGTCATGGCCATGGTCTTCGGCAACCGTGGAGAAGACAGCGGAACAGGTGTCGCGTTCACGCGTGACCCGTCGACAGGCTCACCAGTGCCCTATGGCGACTATCTCCCCAACGCCCAAGGCGAAGACGTGGTCTCGGGCATCCGTAACACACTGACGCTCGACGACCTGGCGAAGCGGCACCCCGAACCGCACGCCCAGCTGCTCGACATCATGCGCACCCTCGAGTCGCACTACCGCGACTTGTGCGACATCGAGTTCACCATCGAGCAGGGCCGACTCTGGATGCTCCAGACCCGGGTCGGAAAGCGCACACCCGAGGCCGCGTTCACGATCGCCGCCACTTTGGTCGACGAAGGCATGATCTCGATGGACGAGGCGCTCACCCGAGTGAGTGGCGCCCAACTG
>JBJMHG010000267.1:0-8317 GCA_045807485.1 Actinomycetes bacterium | reverse complement strand
TCGGTCGCGTTGTGCACGGGGCCGACCATCTTCGGGTCGAGGCCTTCCGGCGCGTGGAATTGACGGTTTCGAAGGTCAAAGACGCCTCGTGGGTTGATTCCACGACGCTCGCGGCGATCGGCACGACGACGGGTAGAGCGGTAGAGCCTCTATTGATCAACGTCAATCGCACGGTCACTCCATTGTCGACTGACGTGCTGGTCAACCTTAAGAGTGTTGTGGGCGCACCTGGTCTGCCGCTGATGGCTGACACACCGCAAGGCGAGATCTGGGAGTCGAGCGGATCGGGGTGGCGCTACCTCCTCAAGGGCAGCGACCCCGCGTATCCGGGCTGAGCTATTCGCGCCGCAACCGAGCCGTACCGGTGACTTGCCGCAGCAGCTCTTTCCCCAAGCGGCGAAACTGTCGGAACGTCCACAGCCTCGGCCGATGTCGGTGCTTGCGGCGTACCCGCGGCGATGGTGTGCGCGTGCTCCAACCACGACTAACCCTTGGTCGCACGCTCGTCGAGCTCGCCATCGGCAGACGGTGCTTGCAATGTTCGGCGCCGGGCCCGGCGTGGTGCGAGTCGTGCCTGCGGCAATCGGCTGACCTCCAGGTGCGCTGGACGCCACAAGGCGCCCGCGTTCTCGCGGGGGCGCGCTACGAAGGACCGGTTCGGCGAGCGATAGTCGCCCACAAAGAACACGGACACCTGTCCCTCGTCGCGCCCTTGGCTCGGCTGCTGGTGGCGGCTATGGGTCGCCCGGGCGGTCCCGTGATCGCTCCCGTTCCCTCGCAGCGAGCCGCCGTCCGCCGTCGTGGCCACGACCACAGCCGGCGTTTGGCGAGAGCAGCAGCTCGCATCTGCGGCGGTACAACAGTCACGCCGTTGCGCTGGGTGCGGAAAGGCGACGACCAGTCTGCCCTCGGCGTCCGGGGCCGCCAGGTCAACGTCTCCGGCGGCATGGCTGCGGCGACGGCGACCTCCGGACGAGGGATCTGGCTGGTCGATGACATCGTGACGACAGGCTCAACCGTTGACGAGGCGATTCGCGCGCTCACCGCCTCAGGGTGGGCGATCTCGGGGGTGGCCGTGGTGGCGACGGTCGAGAGGCGAATGGCTCTCGCCGGAGGCCACGGCCTTCGATAGCGTTCTTTCTGTAGACCAGAAAGGGGCCGATCATGGAGATCGTCGTACGGGGACGCCACATCGAGCTCTCAGATCGCTTTCGCGAGCACGTGTCGCAGAAGCTCTCCAAGATCGAGCGTTACGACGGAAAGTGTCATCGGGTGGACGTCGAGGTGTCGCAAGAGTCCAACCCGCGCTTGGCCGATCAGGCCGTACGCGTCGAGATCACCTGTCACGGCAAGGGCCCAGTCGTCAGGGCGGAGGCCGCAGCTGACGAGAAGTTCGCCGCTCTCGACGTCGCGTACGGACGCCTCGTCGAGCGGATGCGCCGCGCCGCGGACCGCCGGCACGACCACCGACGCAACCAGGGCCGCGCACTTGCGGAGCGACTGCAGCAGGCCCCCGTGTCCTCAGTGACTGAGGTGTCAGTCGCACACGACGGTGGCTCTGACGACGGTCCCCTGATCGTCCGGCAAAAGACGCACCGAGGTCCTGCGATGACGCTGGACCAAGCCCTCTACGAGATGGAGCTCGTCGGTCACGACTTCTTCTTGTTCCACGACGCCGAGTCGGGGACACCGAGCGTGGTCTACCGCCGCAAGGGCTACGACTACGGCGTCCTGCACCTCGAGCTAGACGACGCGCAGGCGGACGCCTCCGCCTCCTGACCTGCGGGTAGTCAGTCGTTGGGCTAGCCCAGGTCGGTACAAGTCCTGGTTCAAATGGGTGGTGAACTAGCCCAAACGAGTGACCCGAAGGGGGCATTCCGTGCCATCATGACCAGGTGACCGTGGAGACCACGGGGGAAACCCCTCGTGCTGTGAGGGGCGGCGACCCGATCCGGGTACTCGTCGTAGACGACCATGCCCTGTTCCGACGTGGCCTCGAGATGGTCCTCGCTCAAGAGACCGACATAGAGGTCGTGGGTGAGGCCGGCGATGCCGTCGCTGCAGTCGACCGGTCGGCGGAGCTGCTCCCGGATGTGGTGTTGCTCGACGTCCGCATGCCGAAGGGTTCGGGGATCGAGGCTTGTGCACAGATCAAAGGAGTCGCTCCGAGCGCGCGCATCATCATGCTGACGATCAGCGACGAAGAGGCTGATCTGTATGAGGCGATCAAGGCAGGAGCAACGGGATACCTGCTGAAGGAGATCTCGATCGACGAAGTGGCGAGTGCCGTTCGGGCCGTACACGACGGGCAGTCACTGATCAGTCCTGCGATGGCCAGCAAACTGCTCACTGAGTTCGCTCTCATGGCCAAGCGTTCGAATGACCGCAGCGAGCAAGTGCCGACACCGCGACTGACAGAGCGCGAGCTCGAAGTGCTGAAGCTGGTTGCGCGCGGGTTGAACAACCGTGACATCGCGCGCGAGCTCTACATCTCCGAAAACACCGTCAAGAATCACATCCGCAACATCCTCGAGAAGCTGCAGCTGCATTCTCGTATGGAGGCTGTGGTGTATGCGGTCCGCGAGAAGCTGCTCGAAATAACCTGACCTCGGCTGTCGGCGCCCAGCACTACGCTCACGCGGTATGTCCACCCCCACTCTCGGCCGGCTGGAGACGTTGTCGCAGGCTCAGGCCAAGCGCATCGCCCTTTCTGCGCAAGGCTTCAACGATCCTCGCCCCAAGAGCACTCCAGACCGTCGCGCTCTTCGCCGCGTCCTCGGACGAACCGGTCTGTTCCAGATCGACTCCGTCAACGTGCTAGCCAGAGCCCACTACTTACCTCTGTTCAGCAGGCTGGGTTCCTATCCGCCAGCACTGCTGGACAAGGCGGCCTACCGCAATCCGCGAATGTTGTTCGAGTACTGGGGCCACGAAGCGAGTCTGCTCCCGATTGAGCTGCATCCTCTGATGCGTTGGCGCATGGACGATGCCCAGCATCGGGCCTGGGGTGGCATGCGGCGAATTGCCAAGGAGCGTCCCGAGCTTCTCAAAGGCCTGCTGGAAGACCTCCGCGCCGACGGGCCGTTGACTGCCGCGCAGCTTGGAGAGCGTCATGATCGTGAGGCACCGCGCCGCACTGGTCCATGGTGGGACTGGTCAGACGTCAAGAGGGCGCTGGAGTTCTTGTTCTGGTCCGGAGAGATCACCACCGCCAAGCGACGCGGCTTCGAACGCGCCTACGACGTACCAGAGCGAGTGATTCCACCTGCTGTCCTGCATGCCCCCACGCCCGATCGTGACGAGGCGCAACGTGAGCTACTGCGACGTTCGATTCGTTCAATGGGCGTCGCCACCGCGAAAGACCTCCGCGACTACTTTCGTCTACCTGCCCCAGAGTGCAAGCAACGGATCGTCGAGCTGACTGAGGCGGGTGACCTGCTGCCGGTCAAGGTTCAAGGGTGGCGTCAACCGGGCTTTCTGGATCCTTCGATCTCGATTATTCCCCGGTGGGTGAAGGGGGCGGCACTGCTGTGCCCCTTCGACCCTCTGGTCTGGGAGCGCAGTCGTACTGAACGCCTCTTTGACTTCAGGTACCGCATCGAAATCTACGTTCCCGCCGAGCAGCGGGTGCACGGCTACTACGTCTTTCCGTTTCTGCTGGACGGGGAGTTGGTGGCTCGGGTTGACCTCAAGGCGGACCGGCAGTCCGGCGTCCTGTTGGTGCAGAGTGCCTGGAGTGAAGACGGCCAACCGCCACAGACCGCTCAGCGCTTGGCCGGTGAGTTGCATGCGATGGCGGAGTGGCTGGGGCTCGGGGGCGTCATCGTCCGGCCCGCCGGCAATCTGGCGTTCGACTTGGGCCAGGCCATCACTGACCGTCGGTAGCCAGCAAGCCGTGCACGTGAAGGTCACGACGCGCTCCGGCGCGTGTAAACGCTCCTCGTTGGACGCCTTCAGGCTGGTAGCCGCGCGAATCAGCGAGCGCGCAGGAGGCGACGTTGTCGGGTTCGTGTCGGATGAAGAGGCGAACGATGCCGACGTCGTTGAAGGCGTGCATTTCTGCTGCCTCCACCGCCGTTGAGGCCACGCCCTGACGACGGTGGTCCGGAAGCACCCAGTACCCCACCTCGGCGACCTGGTCGTCGTAGTCGATGTGGGCCAGGCTGACGCGGCCGATCGGGATTCCGGAATGCTCGACCACCCAGTCGAGACGGTCCGGACTATGGCGTGAACTGATCCAGCGCAGGGCGGCTGCCCGATCGACGGACGTCCCGACGGACGAGTACCGGCCGATCTGCTCGTCTCGTGCCGCCGCCAAGACGAAGTCGAGGTCATCCGGCGTCCAGGCGCGCAAGAGGTATCGGCCCGCGTGCAGCAGCGGAACTGGTGGCATGCCGAAACTCTAGATCGGTCACAGAGGTCGTTCAGGTTCAGCGGTTGGGACGGCGCAGTTAGCGCATTCACTCAAGCGCTGGTGGATCCGGCGGATCGTTGCCGGCCGCGACGTCGCGAGAACGCGCTTCATCTGACTCCGGACCGTCCGGATCGGTGTACTGCCATGACTCGGTTTGGTACCGGCGACCGGTGGGAGTAATCCAAGTCATCGTTCCGTCGGCATGAAGGATCACCTGCCAGTCACCGGAATGTTTCAACCGGTGATGTCGTCGACACAGGACAGCCAGGTTGGTGGCACGGGTCGGCCCTTGAGGCCACGGAACGGTGTGATCGAGGTCGGTACCAGAGCCTTTCCCGGACGCGGCACGACGGCAGCCAGGGAAGCGGCAGGTGACGTCACGTGCACGGACTGCCCGGTCGAGTGCTGGCGATGGGCGATAACCGGTCTCGACGAGGTCGGTCAGTCTTCCTGATGCCGGATCGACCACCACGAGGTCCACGGTCGACAGCACACTAGGCAGGGAGTTCGAGACGGTGTACGAAGGTGAGTCGGGGGCGCGCGGGGAACCGCAGTCGCCGCACCCGAGCAGGCCCCGTAGTTGCGCCGCGCTCACCGGGCCGAGGCCAGGCACCCATCCGGGCTCTTGTGACGAACCCTGGGCGGTGGCGAGCGGCACGACGAGCTGTAGGTCGACCGCAGTCGGCGCGGCACGTCCGAGCAGTAGGTCAATCACAATGTCGGCCCGACGTTGGTCCATAGTCCGCGCATCATCCCCGCCGATGCCGTGTGCCAGCTGACTGAGCGCCTGCTGAATGCGGCGCGCCTCGATTGACGGCAGCCAAGCCCAGAGCTCGGACATGCCGTCGGACGCGGGAGTGATCACCACGCGACGGTCGGCAAATGCCGCGACCCGACGGCGCTCTGCCGCCGCTGGATCCAATGCCAGGACCTTGCGGCGCAACCACTCCTTGGTCTGGGTGGGGGTGCGATCAGCGGCGTATTGAGCGGCCTCAACAGCGAGTTGTTCTGCCAGTGCCGGATCGAGCACCTGGATCTGCTCGGCGATCAAGGACACCTTGCGGGCGTCGATGGCACCAGCGCGCCAGGCACGCCCCAGCGCGGCGTGACGATCTGCTCGCCAGGCCGTGCCGTAGCGAAGTGCGGCGCTTGCCTTCGTACAGGCCAAGAGCACCGAGATTTCGTCGGGTACGAACTCCTCGTGAGAACGGATCGGTCGATCGGTGTCGCCCCGTTCAACCGCGTCCCGCGCAAGGGCCTCGCGACCCATCTCAGTCATGACAAGTGCCTGCGTCGCATCAGCGATGTTCTTGAGCTGTTCACAGCGGACGAGCAACTTGCGGAGTCGATCGTCCTGTCTTGGAGCGGAGCTCTCACGCTCTACTTTCCCCGCATCGCCCAGCATCGAGTCGAGCAGCCCATGCATGTGCGCGACCTGCGTGCTGATGGCACTGAGAACGTCCGGCATGAGCAGCAGAATTTCAGTGCCCTCCGACAGCGGCCGGCCTTTATCCCCAGCCACTGTCCTCCCGTAGCCGCGCGTGCAGGTGCTCGTTGTGCAGATGTGCGTCGCCGAACCGGTAAGACTGGCGCATCGTCCCCTCGAGGGCGAACCCGGCAGCCCGCGCTACCGCACACGATGCCTGGTTCTCGACCGCATGCATCAGGGCAATGCGATTCAGGTTCGTTGTGTTAAACGCCCACTCGGTCACAGTCCGGAGTGCCTCTGCGCCGTAGCCGTGACCTCGAGCCTCAGCCATCAACCCGTATCCGACCATCGCGTGCAGCGACTTGGTGGCGACGTCGAACAGCTGGATGCCACCGAGGACCACGCTGTCGTCGGGATCGGCGATGACCCACACCGCGATGTCTCCGGACGCCCAGTCGGCCCGTCGTCGCGCCCGCTCCTTCGCCGCCTCGAGGTCTGGGGTGTCCTCTGGGTCCCAGATAGCGGCAACCGGATCCTTGGCGTAGGCCAGCAGTGCCGGCGCGTCCGACTCGCGGGACGCCCGCAGCAGCAACCGCTCGGACCGCAGCTCGACCGGCGACAACGGCCATCCGGTGAGCAACCGGGTGGGGATCTTCTCACCCTTGCCAGCGCGCTCCAGGTCTGCGGGTAGCAGCGAGGCGACCCACACGTCTACGCGCTCACCCCGGCAGGCCATTCCCTGCCTCGCGGTCCCCTCGACGACGAACCCGGCCGACTCGGCAACTCGTCGGCTGATCAGGTTGCCCACGCGGGCACGCCAGGTGATTCGCGGACTGCCGCACTCGAACAGCCATGCCGCGATCAGGCGCGTGGCACGGGTCGCAACTCCGCGTCCCCGAGCCGACGCCGCGACCCAATAGCCGATCTCGGCGTCGCCGTCGCTGGTGACGTCCGCAACCCCCATAGATCCGAGCAGCTCTCCAGATACAGCGTCAACGATCGCACACGACGGGGTGCCATCAGCCCACTGCGCTGGGCTACCACCCACGAACTCTTGGGCGTCCTGACGGGTGTAGGGGCTGGGGACGTGGCAGGTCCAGCGCTGGATGTCCTGGTCTTGGCACGCTCGGAACACCGCATCCACGTCCCCCTCCTGCCACGGGCGCAGGAGAAGATCGTCATCCTTGAGCTCAATCGGATCAACGGGTGCCATGCCGCAAGCCTGCCGGGAACGGCCGGTCGATAACCAATTGATTACGATGACCGGCGACGGCCACAGCGGTCGTTGCGGCGGTCCGGGCCTGGGCGATGGCGACTCCATTTCCAGTTCCAGCCCTCCGAGCCATCGAAAACGGAGATCGCGTGCCCGCAATCCTCGACAAGCTCATGCGCGCCGGCGAGGGCAAGACGCTGAAGCGTCTTGCCCGGATCGCCGACCAGGTGAACGTCATCGAGGAGGACTTCGTCTCTCTCACCGACGCCGAGCTCCGCGAGGAGTCGGACGCCTTCAAGGCCCGTTTCGCCGACGGTGAGAGTCTGGACGACCTCCTCCCTGAGGCATTTGCGGCCGTTCGCGAAGCAGCCAAGCGAACCCTTGGCCAGCGCCACTACGACGTCCAGATCATGGGTGGCGCGGCCCTGCATCTCGGAAACATCGCGGAGATGAAGACCGGCGAAGGAAAGACGCTGGTCTCGACGCTTCCCGCATACCTCAACGCACTCGCCGGTGAGGGCGTGCACATCGTGACCGTCAACGATTACCTCGCCGAACGTGACGCCGAGTGGATGGGACGTGTGCACCGGTTCCTGGGTCTTGAGACCGGCGTCATCTTGTCACGCATGCGTCCTGCAGAGCGGCGCGAGCAGTACGCGTGCGACATCACCTACGGCACCAACAACGAGTTCGGGTTCGACTACCTCCGCGACAACATGGCATGGACCCAGGAAGACCTGGTTCAACGCGGCCACTTCTACGCAATCGTTGACGAGGTCGACTCGATCCTCATCGACGAGGCCAGGACGCCCCTGATCATCAGTGGACCGGCCGACCAAAGCTCGAAGTGGTACGTCGACTTCGCTCAGATGGTCACTCGACTGCGACCGGACGAGCACTACGAGGTGGATGAGAAGAAGCGCACTATCGGCGTCCTCGAGTCGGGAGTAGAGAAGGTCGAGGACTACCTAGGCATCGACAACCTGTACGAGTCGGTCAACACTCCTCTGATCGGATATCTGAACAACGCGATCCGGGCCAAGGAATTGTTCAGGCGCGACAAGGACTACGTCGTGATGGACGGCGAGGTGCTGATCGTCGACGAGCACACGGGTCGCCTGTTGGCAGGACGGCGTTACAACGAAGGTTTGCACCAGGCGATCGAGGCCAAAGAGGGTGTCGAGGTCAAGGCTGAGAACCAGACGCTGGCAACCATCACGCTTCAGAACTACTTCCGCCTGTACGACAAGCTCGCCGGCAT
>JBJMHG010000266.1:0-2574 GCA_045807485.1 Actinomycetes bacterium | reverse complement strand
GAGCCGAGCTAGTTCGAGGCCGGGGCGGTGAACGATCACCTGCCGTAGCTGCCCGACCTCTGACTCGACGCGAAACATGCGGCCTCCCAACCGTGGTGTCCCTACGGTGCCACGTTTGGGTCTCGGGGCGGTGCTCAGCCGGAGGCGGCGTCCGTCTCTTCCTTAGCCTGTTGGTCAGCGACCTTTCGGTGGACCTCGGCCATGTCGAGGTCTTTGACGGCGCCTATGACCTTTTCGAACTCCGTGGCAGGGAGTGCACCGGCCTCCCCGAATACGAGGACCTTCTCTCGGAAGGCGACGAGCGTGGGGATCGAGGTGATACCGAACATCCCAGCCAGCTCTTGCTGGTCTTCGGTGTCTACCTTGGCGAAGACTGCGTCGGGGTGAGTGTCGCTGGCCGCCTCGAATACCGGCCCGAAAGCACGGCAAGGGCCGCACCAGGCAGCCCAGAAGTCGATGAAGACGACGTCGTTGTCCTTGATCGTCTCAGCGAAATTGTCTTTGGTCAGGGTCAGCGTTGGCACCGGGTCTCCTTGTTTCAGCGTCATGCCACTCAACAGACGGCAGCCGCGATTGCTTCCTGCCCCCTCCACCTGTGGAGTATACCCCCCGGGGTATTACTGTTGGTTTGGCGATCCTGGGTATACGGGTGGAGGCCGTGAGCATGGTCGGCGAAGATGTGGTCATGGATGAGTCGGGCCTGCCGGGAGCAGAAGTCGAGGCGACTCTGACCGGGCGTCTGCTGGTCGCGTCCCCCGAGCTGGGCGACCCCAACTTCGCCCGAACCGTCGTGCTGCTCGTCGACCACGACGAAGGTGGCGCACTCGGCGTCATCCTGAACCGCCCGTCGACCACGGACGTGGGAGAGATCCTGCCCGACTGGCATCTGTATGCCACGCCTCCACAGGTGGTCTTCCAAGGTGGTCCGGTCGGCCGCGACAGCGCCCTGGCGTTGGCCGCCCGTGCCAGTGGCCAAGACGAGGTCGGCGAACCGCTTGGCTTTCGCCACGTGCACGCGGGGATCGGCTTGGTCGACCTCGACTCTCCGGCAGAGCTGATAGCAGGAGAGATCACCTCTATGCGCATCTTCGCTGGTTACGCCGGATGGGACTCAGACCAGCTCGAGGCTGAGATCGATCAGGGGGCGTGGTTCGTCGTCGATGCTGAGCCGCACGATCTGTCGTCCGCTGATCCTGAACGGCTCTGGACCGACGTGCTACGGCGCCAACCGCCGCCCCTCGCCATCGTTGCGACTTTTCCTGAGGATCCATCACTCAACTAGCGGAAACAGGCACTCCGGTACATCGGCCCAGAGCTTTAGACTCGGCGCGTGAGCAACGACCCCCAAGGCCCGCTAGGGCCCGACCCTTCTTCCGAGCCCTCCGGCGGCGTCGGCACTCTGACCGAAGAGCAGGTCGAGACCGCGCAGGTCGAGCCGGGTGACCATGAGCGCTTCGCGCACTACGTGCAGAAGGACAAGATCATGGAGAGTGCCGTCACCGGTACGCCGGTGATCGCACTTTGCGGCAAGGTGTGGATTCCGAATCGCGATCCGCAGAGGTTCCCGGTCTGTCCTGAGTGCCAGGAGATCTATAACTCCCTGCCGCAGGGAGGCGATGGAGGCGCCGACTCGTGATGGGCTGAATGGCTGAACCAGCGGCGTCAACAACCGGTTTGGACCTATCGCTGGTCACCTCTGACCAGACATGCTGTGCCAACCAATTCACGGAGGATCTGCGTGATTTCGTCTGCGTTCTGCCGCTCCGCCGCGTCCGGTGTCCTGATCCGGGCAGCCGCGGTTTCAGCCTTGATGGTGGCTGCGAGCACAGTGGCGGCAGTCGCACCTGTCTCAACAGGCGCTCTCAGCGTCGCCTCGGCTCAGTGCTTCGACCCAGCCGCCATCGGTGCGGGCGTGGTCAGCCGCAGCGGTGAGACACAGCGCTTCGACCCGAGCACCGAGCGCCTGCCCGAAACGGCACCGACGAACCTGCGCACCGCGGCTCGCCTGGCCAACGGTTCGGTCACCATCCCGACCTACATGAACATCATCACCGCGGCCGAGCTGACCACCGAAGAGCAAGCGGCGCGAACGGTGCAGGTGGACCAGCAAATCAAGGTCCTCAACCGCGCGTACTCGGGGCATTCGGCCGCCGACGCCTCCAACACCCCATTCCGCTTCAGCCTGCAGTCGGTCAACTTCGTGGTGAATGCAGACTGGGCGACGATGGCTTACGGAAGCGCCGAAGAGAGGCAAGCCAAGAGCAGTCTTCGACAGGGCGGCGCGGAGTCCCTCAACCTCTATGCGGCGAATATTGGCGGCAAGCTTCTCGGTTGGGCCACGTTCCCGCAGTCCTACTCGTCGACGCCCAAGCAAGACGGGGTCGTGCTGTTGTTGGACTCCATGCCCGGCGGGTCGGCAGCTCCCTACAACAAGGGCGACACAGCCACCCACGACGTGGGGCACTGGCTGGGCCTTTACCACACGTTCCAGGGCGGGTGTCAGGTGAAGAACGACCTCGTCGACGACACCCCGGCCGAGAAGTCTCCTGCTTCGGGTTGCCCCACCGGACGCGA
>JBJMHG010000265.1:0-7687 GCA_045807485.1 Actinomycetes bacterium | reverse complement strand
AACGGCCCGACGACGAGGCACCCGACGAGGCACCCGACGAGGACGAGGAGTGGGGCGGCTGCGGCTGGCTGTCGGGCATCGCGCTCCAGGGGCTCGGGACTACGCAAGCTCAGGACTGCGCGAACCCGGGCTGCGCAAGGGGACGCAAGATCACGCAGAGTGAGTCGAGCCTAGGGTGGCCGCACGCCCCTGACGTGGAGGAGCGCAATAGTCGTACCGGCGTGGTCCGCCGTACCTGAGAGGCGGTTGAGGCCTCCGGGAACCGCGTGGATCAAGCCGTCCAGGGCGGCGCGAAACGGATTTGGGCGAACGGCGGCGGAGCGTGTAATGTCTTCATCGCTCGCCCCAATAGCTCAGTCGGTAGAGCGTCTCCATGGTAAGGAGAAGGTCTACGGTTCGATTCCGTATTGGGGCTCGGGGCCTCGCCACCGGCCAACTGGCCGTCGGCGTCGGTTCGGACGGCGGAGTAGCTCAGGTTGGCAGAGCAAGCGGCTCATAATCGCTGTGTCGCCGGTTCAAATCCGGCCTCCGCTACTCAGCAGTCCCAGCATTTCTCAGCAGTCCACGTGCGTTCGGTCAGCAGTCGAGCGGCACCGGAAGTTAGGCGAGGAGTTACCCAATGGCCAAGAGCGACGTTCGGCCGAAGATCACGATGGCGTGCGCTGACTGCAAGCACCGCAACTACATCACGCGCAAGAACCGTCGGAACGATCCTGACCGCATCGCACTGAAGAAGTTCTGCCCCAACTGCGGCAAGCACACCGAGCACCGCGAAACCCGCTGATCTCGAAGGCGTCGTGACTCCGTCGCAGCCAGGACGGCTCGAGGGTCGTGTCGCCGTCGTCACCGGTGCCGGACGCGGCATCGGCCGCGCCACCGCTCTGCGGCTTGCGCGTGAGGGTGCTTCCCTCGTGATCGGCGACGTTGACGCTGAGCCCCTTCAGGCAGTGGCCGGTGAGCTGAAGTCCGATCGAGTGGCGATCTATGTCGGCGACACGTCCGAGGGTCAGCATGCAGACGGGCTGATCGAAATGGCAACCGCGAAGTTCGCCACGGTCGACATCCTGGTGAACAACGCCGGCACCACGCGCGACCGGATGTTCCACCAGATGGCTCCGACAGACCTCGAGGCAGTTCTGGACGCCAACCTTCGCTCGGCCTGGAACGCCACCCAGGCTGCGATCAGAGTCATGCGGGCGACCGCCAAAAGTGAGATCGCGGCGTCCGGAGCGGTGAGCCTCCAACGCAAGGTGGTTTTCACCTCGTCAGTAGCGGCGCTCACCGGTAATCCCGGGCAGGCGAACTACACGGCGGCCAAGGGAGCGCTCATAGCCCTGGTGCGTACCTTGGCTCAAGAGCTGGGCCCGTTCGGCATCAACGTCAATGCGGTGGCACCAGGATTCATCCAGACTCGACTCACCGCTGAGAAGTCCGATGGGGCGCAGCTAGGCATGCCAACTGACATCAGAGATCGCATCCGCGGCATGATCAGCCTCGGTCGATTCGGTGAGCCCGACGACGTCGCAGCGGCAACGGCCTTCCTGGTCTCGACTGACAGCGACTACATCTCCGGCGTGACCTTGCCGGTCACCGGAGGCCAGTTCGGAGGGATGGGCTGATATGCCGCTCAATGGTGACCTGGTCGGTAAGACGTATGCGCCTCAGACGTATGAGGTGTCCCGCGAGAAGATCCGTGAGTTTGCGGCTGCGGTCGGCGATGCCAACCCCGCCTACTACGAGGTCGAGAGCGCGCGTTCCCTCGGGCACCCAGATCTGGTGGCTCCCCCCACGTTCGCTGTCGTGGTGACGCGCGGACCCCAGATCGAGGTGATCGAAGACCCCGCAGTCGGGTTGGACTTCTCGCGGGTGGTGCATGGTGACCAGAAGTTCGAGTTCTCGCGTCCGATCGTTGCCGGCAACGTTCTTACGACGACAGCCTCGATCTCAGCCGCCCACACTCGCGCCGGAACCGACTTCTTGACCATTCGAAGCGATGTCCGCAACCAAAGCGGCGCTCCCGTGGTGTCGGTGTTCGCCACACTGGTGGCACGCGCGGTGGAGGGCTGACTGATGGTGGTGCGGGTCAAAGCGGCAGAGATGAAGGTAGGTACCGAGCTTCCGGCACAGTCGATTGTTCTCAAGCGCGTCGACCTCGTGAAGTACGCGGGTGCCTCCGGCGACTTCAACGTCATTCACTGGAACGAAAGAGTCGCCACCGAAGTGGGACTTCCAAACGTGATCGCTCACGGAATGTTGACGATGGCCGAGGCGATCCGAGTCGTTACCGACTGGTGCGGCGATCCCGGTGCTGTCGTCGAGTACTCGACTCGCTTCACCAAGCCAGTTCCAGTGCCGGACGATGACATGGGGGCCACCCTCGACATCCAAGGCACCGTGATCGAACGGCTCGACAATGGACGCGTGAAAGTCGACCTCGTCGTCACCTGCAACGGCACCAAGGTGCTGGGCATGGCCCGCGCCGTCGTGCAGCTCTCCTGATGAGAGAGCGGCACGACCTCGAGTTCAGTGAACTCACCACGCTTCGAGTGGGTGGCCCAGCCGCTCGCCTCATCGAGGCAACCTCGCGCGACGAACTGATCAACGCGGTTGCTTCCACTAGCGCGGAGCAAGGCCTGGTTATCGCCGGGGGCTCGAATCTTGTTGTGGCGGACACCGGCGTGCACCGACCGGTCATCGCCGTGCGAACCGCCGGTGTCACGATCGAGTATGACGATGACCGTGCCGTCGTCGTGGCTGCCGCTGGCGAGAACTGGGATCGGCTCGTCGAACGCTGCGTCGCCGAGGGGCTGTCGGGGATCGAGGCGCTCTCCGGTATTCCAGGCTCGGTAGGTGCCACCCCGATCCAGAACGTCGGTGCGTACGGGCAAGAGGTCTGCGAGGTGATCTCGCGAGTTGAGGTCTTGGATCGCCTGACATCAGAGGTTCGCTCGCTGACGACCGATGACTGCCGGTTTCGATACCGATCGAGTGTCTTCAAAGCTGCGCCCGATCGGTTCGTCGTTCTCGCGGTGGAGTTTCGTCTGCCGAGAGTGCCTTCGAACCCCGCCGTCAAGTATGCGGAACTTGCCGCGCGACTCGGCGTAAAGCTCGGTGGTTCGGCTCCCGCGTCCGAAGTTCGTGAGGCAGTACTCGAGCTCCGACGAGCGAAGGGAATGGTGCTAGACCCTCTCGACCATGACACCTGGTCTGCTGGATCGTTCTTCACCAACCCGATCCTGAGCCCGTCAGAGATTCCTGCCGCCGCGCCAAAGTGGCCGCATGGTGAAGGTCGGATGAAGACCTCTGCCGCGTGGCTCATTGAGCAGGCCGGGTACGGCAGGGGCTTCGGCGCTGACCTTGGCAGCGGGCGTGCCACTCTCTCCACCAAGCACACGCTGGCGATCACCAATCGCGGCAATGCAACTGCTGAAGATGTGCTGCTGCTGGCTCGAACTGTTCGACGCGGCGTGCTCCAACAGTTTGGGATCGCATTAGAGCCAGAGCCGATGCTTGTTGACCTCGAGATCTAGCTTGGCGTTGGCTGCGCCAGCCAGCGGTCGATGCCACTCATGACTTGGCGCCGCACTTGGTCAGGCGCGAAGGAAGCTTCGACTGACGATCTCGCAAGTTCTGCGAGCTCGACGTCGGTGAAGCTGTGCGCGTTCCGGGCGATCACGTATTGGTCGGTCAGCCGCGAGCCGAACAGCAATGGATCGTCAGCGGCCAGCGCGACCCGAACACCGGCATCGACCAGCTTGCGAACCGGAACCTCACTCGCCTCGTTGAAGACGCCGAGCGCCACGTTGGACGCCGGGCACACCTCAAGTGCTATGCCGTCGTCAGCAAGTCGCATGACCAGAGTGGGATCTTCGACGCTACGGACGCCGTGACCCACTCGCCGAGCAGCCAGCACGTCAACACAGTCGCGGACGCTGTCTGGACCGAGCAGCTCGCCGCCATGTGGGACACCGGGCAGTCCAGCGTTCCGAGCGATTCGAAATGCGTCTGCAAAGTCGTGCGCCCGGCCGCGGCGCTCATCGTTGGCCAGGCCAAAACCGATCACCCCTTGATCGGAGTACCGAACTGCCAGCCGAGCGAGCGTGCGCGCATCCAGTGGGTGCCTGGTGCGGTTAGCCCCCACGATCACTCCGATGGCGAGGCCGGAGGTGGCTGACGCTGCGCGTACGGCGTCCAACATGAGTTCGAAGGTTGCGGTGAGCCCGTCGAAGCGAGCGGCGTATCCGGACGGGTCGACTTGGATCTCCAGCCATTGCGACCCGTCAGCGACTTCGTCTTCGGCTACTTCACGCACCAGCCGGAAGATGTCATCGGGATGCTGCAGCACCGAGCGCGCGGTGTCGTAAAGCCGTTGAAACCGGAACCACCCGCGCTCATCAGTGGCGCGTAGTTCTGGCGGCGTCTCCGACCGGAGTGCATCTGGCAGTCGGACACCGTGCTGGTCAGCCAGCTCGAGCAAGGTGGAATGACGCATGGCTCCGGTGAAGTGCAGGTGAAGATGCGCCTTGGGGAGCCTTGCCAGGTCGCGGGCTGCCGTGGCGTCCGCATCCGCCATGGCATCAGGGGCAACGGTCTGCTCCCTGACGTCTGCCACATCACCAGGGTATTGGGGGGAGATCTAGACCCCAGAACCGTAGGACCAAATACCCTTGGGGGTATCGGTCCAACCTCCTACCGTGACGAGTGGAAGTCCCCACGGATCCCAGTCCGAGCGGAACAACCACAAAGTGCTGGGAGGTCTGACGTGAAGCGCCTAGTCGTTCTCGGTGCCGGAACCGCGGGCACAATGGTCGTGAACAAGCTCCGCCGAAAGCTGCCGAGTGACATGTGGCAGATCACGGTCGTAGAGCAAGGCGACGTCCACTTCTACCAGCCGGGATATCTCTTCATTCCGTTTGGCAGGTATGAGGCTCACCAGGTCATGAAGCCGATTCGCCGGTTCATTCCCGATGGTGTTGACGTCGTCAAGGCTGAGATTGATCGAGTCGAGCCCGAGGCGAACACCGTTTGGCTGAGCGACGGTCGTCCGATGGGCTATGACGAACTCGTCATTGCCACAGGAACCACCCCGCGCCCCGACCAGACGCCCGGTCTGATCGGTGAGGAGTGGCGCAAGAGCATCCACGACTTCTATACCTACGACGGCGCGGTGGCGCTGGCTGACAAGCTGCGCGACTGGCCGGGCGGACGCCTCGTCGTCCACGTCGTCGACATGCCGATCAAGTGCCCAGTAGCGCCGCTGGAGTTCACGTTCCTCGCCGACTCCTTCTTCCGCGACAAGGAGATGAGAGATCGGGTAGAGCTCACCTACGTCACGCCGTTGCCGGGAGCGTTCACCAAGCCGATCGCGTCCTCACTGCTGGATGGCATGCTCGATGAACGCAAGGTCGCAGTTGAGTCTGACTTCATGGTTGAGCACGTCGACCCCTATTCCAAGACGCTGGTGTCATACGACCAGCGCGAGGTTCCGTTCGACCTGCTGGTCACGGTGCCGCTCAACATGGGCGCCGATTTCGTCGCACGTTCTGGCCTCGGCGATGAGTTGAACTATGTCAAGGTCGACAAGTACACGCTTCAGTCGACGCAGTTCGACAACATCTTCGCGGTCGGCGATGCCTCGAACATCCCGGCATCCAAGGCAGGGTCGGTCGCACACTTCGCGGTCGAGATGTTCACGCGCAACTTCTTACGTCACATCGAAGGACTCCCGATGGACGAGGAGTTCGACGGGCACGCAAACTGCTTCGTCGAATCCGGTGGCGGAAAAGGAATGTTGATCGACTTCAACTACGAAACGGAACCGTTGCCTGGCAAGTACCCCGTGCCCGGAGTTGGCCCGTTCAGCCTTCTCAAGGAGTCTGACGTCAATCACTGGGGCAAGCTCTCGTTCCGGTGGATCTACTGGCACGTCCTGCTTCCCGGACGCGCCATCCCACGCCCGGTTCTCATGTCTATGGCCGGAAAACACCGGCCCGAAGAGCGCGATACAGAAGGGTAAGGCCATGCCAGTCACCACTATCGCTGAACGAGATATCCACGTCGATGACGAAGGTTTTCTCACTGAGTACGACGAGTGGAGCGAGGACCTCGCCAAGGTTCTCGCCGCCAACATCAGCGTCGACCTGTCCGACGACCACTGGAAGGCGATCAGGTTCGTGCGCGACGACTACAAGGCGCAGGGCGAGACCCCAACCATCCGGCGGATCGCCTCGGTCGGAGGAATCGACACCAAAAAGCTGTTTCAGCTCTTCCCGACAAAGCCAGCGAAGAAAGTGTCGTACATCGCGGGCGTGCCCAAGCCACATGGCTGCGTGTGACAGGAGGAATGGTTATGACCACCGTCACTGAGACTCCCATCGTTCCCTCGTTCGACGACGAGGGCGAGACCGACCGGAAACTCGCGATCATCTGCAGCAAGGGCAATCTCGACATGGCGTACCCGGCGTTGGTGCTCGGTAATGCTGCCCTCGGTGAGGGCGTCGAGACGCACCTGTTCTTCACTTTCTGGGGCTTTGACATGATCACGAAGTCGCGGATGCACGACCTGAAGTTCAGCCCGGTTGGCAACACCGCCATGCACCTGCCAATGGGCGACGTCCGCATTCCTCAGGCGCTTGCTCCCATGCCGGGGATGCAACCGATGGCTACCAAGATGATCAAAGAGCAGATCGCGGCCATCGGAGTTCCCGAGGTTCCGGAGTTCCTCGATCAGATCGTCGCGTCCGGCGGCCACCTGTGGGCATGCCGTATGTCTGCCGACATGAACCACCTGACGATGGATGACCTGTACGAGGGCGTCGAGGCGATCATCAACGCGTCCGACTTCATCGAAATGACCGCGGGTGCGCAGCTGCTGTTCATCTGAGCGCGCACGGTCACCCAAGACGCCCGTTCGCGGCTCTGACTGGCACCAGCGCAACGGGCATGCGGCCCCGGCCGGCTCCGTGGGGGAGCCTCCCGGCCGGGGCCGCACCTATGCCCGTCGCGGCGATCTACTGCGCGTCGGCGATCAGCTTGCCAAGGCGTGTGACGCCTTCGGCGAGATCGTCGTCACCCAACGCGTAGGACATACGCAGGTATCCAGGTGTTCCGAACGCTTCCCCCGGGACAACCGCCACTTCGGCGACGTCGAGTGCGACATCAGCCAAGGTCAGTGACGAGTCGATCGTGGTCCCATTGATGCTCTTCCCGATTACGCCCTTGACAGACGGGTACGCGTAGAAGGCGCCCTGCGGCTCTGGGCAGGTGATGCCAGCGATATCGTTCAGCATCGAGACGATGGTGCGACGTCGACGGTCAAAGGCCGCGCGCATCTTTGCTACCGCGTCCAAAGAACCCGAAACGGCTGTGAGAGCGGCGACTTGCGACACGTTGCTCACGTTCGACGTCGCATGTGATTGCAGGTTCGCAGCACCCTTGACAATGTCTTTGGGACCGATCATCCAACCGACCCGCCACCCCGTCATGGCGTAGGTCTTCGCGACTCCGTTGACGACGATGCACCGGTCCATGACTTCGGGGACCAGGGTTGGCAGCGAGGCGAACACCGCGTCGCCGTAGACGAGGTGCTCGTAGATCTCGTCGGTCATCACCCACACGCCCTTGTCGAGCGCCCACCGGCCCACGGCCTCGACCTCGTCGGGCGAGTACACCGCGCCGGTGGGGTTCG
>JBJMHG010000264.1:0-9238 GCA_045807485.1 Actinomycetes bacterium | reverse complement strand
AATGCTTGAGGTGAAGGACCTGGCTGCGGGGTACAGCGGAAGTCGCGTTCTTGAGGACATTTCCTTCACAGCGACGGAACAGGGCTGTCTTGCGGTGCTTGGTGCCAACGGTGTTGGTAAGACGACGTTGCTCAAGTGCCTGGCGGGCACCCAACCGCTTTCCGAAGGATCGGTGCGTCTGGACGGACAGGACATCAGTCGTCTGAGTCCTCAGCAGCGCGTGGCGCGGGGCCTGGTGCTGGTGCCAGAAGGGCACCAGGTGTTTCCAGCGATGACGGTTGAGGAAAACTTGTGGATCGGCTCGCACGCCGGCGCAAGACGCCAGCCGAACGCCGGTTCGACCGAAGACTTCATCTACGAGCTGTTTCCCAGGCTCGCGGAGAGACAAATGCAGGCGGCGGGGACTCTCTCCGGCGGGGAACGACAGATGCTGTCCGTCAGCCGCGCCTTGCTGTCTCGGCCGAAGGTACTGATGCTGGATGAGCCGTCACACGGCCTGTCGCCCGGCCTGGTGGGCGACATGGCCAACGCCATTCGCGAGATTCTGAACTACACGACTGTCCTGGTCGTGGAACAGAACCTTACGGTCCCGCGGGCATGCGCTGATCGGGTGGTCGTCATCGCAGAAGGATCGATCACTGCTGAGGGCCCAGCTGCCGAGCTGATTGGATCAGAGCTCGTAGCGTCGGCGTACTTAGGTACAACGGCTGACATGAGACCTACGAACACAAGCCGCGGCCATGGCTGACGCGCGAAGGCTAGGACTGCTGGCGCCAGATGCGCTGGACGGCGCACGTGCGTTGGTAACGGGATCGGCCGGCGGGATTGGTGCGCAAGTGGCCATTGAACTTGCTTCGAGCGGCGCGGCTGTCGCGTTGCTCGACTCGGCAAGTGCTGCAGGCACGGCGGCACGCATTGAGGCCTCGGGGGGGCAGGCTCAACAGATCTTGGTGGATGTAGCGGATCGACAAGCGGTCGCCGAAGCAATTCGCGGCCTTCCGGCTATCGACATCGTTGTTACAGCCGCGGGGATCTATGGAGACCAATGCTCCTTGGAAGAACTCAGCCAGTCCGAGATGGATCGTGTCCTTTCGGTCAACCTTTACGGCACGGTGTGGACGGTGCGAGCAGCGCTGCCTCAGCTCCGGAAAAGCTCGAGCGGCAGGGTTGTCTGTATCGGTTCAATGGCTGCTCAGGTTGGCGGCGTGCTTGCCGGACCTCAGTACGTGGCGAGCAAGGGCGCCATCCATGCCTTTGTGAAGTGGTTGGCTCGCACTGAGGCGAACAGCAACATCTTGGTGAACGGGATTGCGCCGGGGGCAATCGAGACCCCCATGATCGCCGGCCAGCACTTCGACGAAGCCAGCATGCCACTGGGGCGCATCGGTACTCCGGAAGAAGTTGCCCGGCTGGCCGCTTTCCTGTCGTCGCCTCTGATGGGCAACATCACTGGCTCGATCTTGAACATCAACGGCGGAACCTACATGGGTTCGTGAAAAGCCCGCAACGCGAAAGGAAGCCAGCGTGAGCCGCACGTCATTCCCAGACAATAGGGACGGGATTCTGGAATATCTACGTCGGACGAAGAATTGGGATCGCTGGGGTCCTGACGACCAGAAGGGCGCAGCTAACCTGATTTCCCCCGAGAATGTGATGTCGGCGGCGGCCTTGGTCCAGTCCGGCGTCGTCGTCAGTCTCAGCAGGTTGTTTCCATCGATGCCGAGCCCTTCAAATGTCAAGCCAGCACAGCATCACGTGTTTAGTCAACTCGAACGTGGCACGGGCGGAGCGGCTATGGATTACGTCGGCATCGCGTGTCATGGCATCAACACAACTCACCTCGACGCCTTGTGCCACGTATGGGACGAAGACGGAGTCTGGGGCGGCAAGGACCCTGACGAAGTCGTGCAGTTCCACGGGGTCACGTGGGGCGACGTCGACAAGTGGTCGAGTGACCTTGTCACGCGGGGTGTTCTGGCCGATATTCCGCAGTTCAGAGGATGTGACTTCGTCGAGCTGGAACATCCTGTGACCGGAGACGAGCTGGAAGCAACCTTGGCTGCCCAAGGGGTCGAGATTGGGCCCGGGGATGCACTGGTGGTGTATTCGGGGCGCGATGCCTGGTCGCGGCAATTCCGCGAGTACGGCACCAGCGAGGCACTTGGGCCAGGCGCAATGCCCAGTACAACCGACCCTCGCCCAGGCCTTCATGCCTCCTGCCTCGAGTTCATCCATGACCACGACGTCGCAATCCTGGTGTGGGACATGATGGACCTCACTCCCAACGGATTCGACCTAGCCTGGTCCGTGCATGCGGCGATCTGGGCCTACGGGGTCGGTCTGGTGGACAACGCCCTGCTGGAGCCCCTTGCGCTCACGTTGCGTGAGCTGGGTCGCTCCGACTTCATGCTGACCGTGGCACCGCTCCGTATCGCTGGAGGGACCGGCTCCCCCGTCAATCCGCTGGCAATCTTGTGAGCCCTCATACGCGAGAGGACACGCGACGGTCGGACGAGGGCAAGATTTTGGGCACTCACCTGCCTAGCGGACGACCCACGATGCAGGTAGAGTCGCCGCTATGTGGTTAGCCCAACGGCTGTTCGTGTCCGATCCACTCGCCGCGATTGCGCCAAGGAGCGCACACGGGGAGTGCGTTGGTCAGGGGAAGCGGTCGTGACAGGATCGGACGGCTCCCGTCAGGTTGATCTCGCCGCAGTACGCGAGCGTTACCGCCAAGAGCGGGACCAGCGCCTGCGGCCCGAGCGCAACGCCCAGTATCGAGGCGCCGAGGGTGAATTCAGCTACCTCGCCGCCGATCCGCACACGCCGTATGTGGAACGCGAAGCGGTCGCGGACGAGGTTGACGCGGTGATCATCGGGGCTGGCATCGGCGGGCTCTACGCTGCCGGGCGACTCAAGGACGCGGGGCTCAGCAGGGTGCGGCTCATCGAGCAGGCGGGGGACGTCGGCGGTGTTTGGTACTGGAACCGGTATCCAGGCGCGCAATGCGACGTCGAATCACACATTTACCTCCCCCTACTGGAAGAGACCGGCTACCACCCCCGGGAGCGATATGTTAAGCAGCCGGAGATCCTGCGGTACTGCCAACTTCTGGCCGAACATTATGTGTTGTACCCGTTGGCGCTGTTCCAGACTGAGGTGGTCGAGGCATTCTGGGATGCCAGCGCCGACCGCTGGGTCGTTAGCACCACCCGCGGCGACGTTGTCCGGTCGCGCGATATCGTCATCTCGACCGGGATGCTGAGTCGACCGCAGCTCCCGCGGGTCCCCGGCGCGAATGACTTCGCCGGCAAGATCTTTCACACGAGCCGCTGGGACTACGAGTTCACCGGGGGAAGTCCGACCGAAGGCCTCTCGGCCCTAGGCGACAAACGGGTCGGCGTGATTGGCACTGGCGCGACTGCCATCCAGTGCATTCCCGAACTGGCGAAGGCGGCAAGCCAACTCTTCGTGTTCCAGAGAACGCCGTCAGCCATATGGCCGCGTGAAAACAGGTCAACGCCCCCCGGCTGGGCCTCGCACCGTCACCCCGGTTGGCAGGCGGCGAGGATGTGGAATTTCGATCAGATCTTCGAGGGTTATTCGGTTGACGAGGACCTGGTCGGTGACTCGTGGACCGCTCTCTTCCATGCCCTCCACGCGGAGGAGGACGCAGAGCTCGCGGACTTTCTCGAGATGGAGCGAGTTCGAGCGCGAGTGGACCGGGTCGTCAAGAATCCGGAGACCGCGCAAAAGCTAAAGCCGTATTTTCGTGCTGCGTGCAAGCGACCCGGCTTTTCCGACAACTACCTGGAGGTCTTCAATCGTCCCAACGTCGAACTTGTAGACGTGCATCCGATCGGCGTCGAGGCGATTACTGAGGCCGGAATCATGGCCAATGGCCAAGAATATTCCCTCGATTGCATCATCTTTGCCACGGGATTCCAAGCCGGGACGGCGTACACGCACCAGATCGGCGCTGAGCTCATCGGGCGTGACGGGACGAGGCTCTCCGACGCTTGGGGCGCTGGCATTCGCACCTTTCAAGGAATCGCAGCCCACGGCTTCCCCAACTGTTTCTTCTTAGGACTCTCCCAGACAGCTGGGGCCAACAACTACATCCACATCGTGCATCATCAGATCACCCAAATGATCAGCTTCCTCAACCACCAGTGGCGACTCGAAGCCACCGCCATTGAGCCGACCTCGTGGGCCGTCGAAGAATGGCAGATCGAAATGAAGGTCGGCTCAGAGCAGAAACTGGCGTTCTGGAGTGAGTGCATTCCGAGCCGACTGAACGACTCAGGCAATCTTGACTTTGCGCACTCACGCATCGCCGGGCACTTCGGCCGCGGGGCAATCGCCTGCTGGCGCGAGATGGAAGCTTGGCGGGCGAGCGGATGCGCCCACGGACTCGAGTTCACCAAACAAGGTGAGGTCGTGGGCCTGAACGAAGCCATGACACGGACGCCGCTGTTGTGAGCAACACGTCAACCACGGCGGCCGTCGCTCAAGAAGAAGTCGTCGACCCGTCGCGGCCCATTATCGACCCGCATCACCACATTTGGGACAACCGCGTTGCGCCCTACTCGCTGGACGACTATCACCAAGACGTGACCGATGGTCACAACATAGTAGGAAGCATCTTCGTCGAATGTGGTGGGGGCACGGCTGCGCCGGGCATCGAGGCTGGGGTAGACGAAGCCGGCAAAGCGTCGGCTGCAGCCGACGCCCTCGACGCAAGCCGCCCTCCCATGCTGGGCATCATTGCGCACGTTGACCTGAATCGCGGTGACGCGGTTGCCCAATCCTTGGATGCTATGCGGGAGGCAACCGGCTCGCGGCTCGTAGGCATCAGACACTCGACCGCTTGGAGCGACGACCCAGCGGTGCCGCTTCACCGGGCAAGTGTCGGGCCGGGCGTATCGGGTCGGGAAAGCTGGCGGAGGGGCTTCCGGCGCCTCGCAGATCATGGCCTGGCCTTCGATGCATGGGTTTACCATCCGCAGCTCATCGAATTGGCGGACTTGGCGTGCGCATTCCCCGACACCTTTATCGTGGTGGATCATCTGGGCGGGCCTGTGCGCCTGAGCTCCGACGGTCCCCGGTCGCGGCGTGAGGTCCTGTCCGAGACCCAGGCAGGTCTGAGCCAGCTCGTCGATCTGGACAACGTCGTGCTCAAGATCGGTGGTATAGGTATGCGGCTGCTCGGCAACGACGAGCCCACACCAGCGAGCTCTGAGGACCTCGTGAACGCATGGGGCCCCTTTATCAGCTGGTGTATCGATTCCTTCGGGGCAGACAGGTGCATGTTCGAGAGCAACTTTCCGGTGGACAGAGAGACCTGCACCGCGAGGAGTCTGTGGAACGCCTTCAAAACTATCTCCGGTTCGGGATCGGAGGATGAGAAGACTGCGCTTTTTTCCGGTACCGCGCGACGCGTTTATCAGGTCGACGCTGGCTGACCGAGGGCCATATTCGGTTGCAAGGTCCGCATTCCATCGAATTGCTCGGACGCATCAATCCCGCGCTGCATGTCAATCGTGAGTGGAAGAGTAGGCGCTCCACCGGGTCACCTTAAGGAGTATGCATTGTCTGTCAACTTGGGTCGCCACGGCATCTGGATTCTTCACCAGCAGCTGACACCCGAACTCGCCATCGAGATCGAACAGCTCGGTTATGGAACCATCTGGCTTGGAGGAAACCCTCCAGGCGATTTGGCTCTAGCACGCCAACTGCTTGCAGCAACCCAGCGCATCTCTTTTGCCACCGGAATCGTTAACGTCTGGCGGTTCCCCGCTGCAGATGTAGCCAAGTCCTATGTTGAGATCGAGCGTGCGTTCCCGGGCAGGTTCCTACTGGGCGTTGGCATCGGGCACCCTGAGCAGCTTGCAGAGTTCCGGTCTCCGCACGACACTCTTGTTCGATACCTCGACGACCTGGACGCCGGCGGGGTTCCAGTGGAAGGGCGGGTTCTTGCCGCACTTGGGCCGCGGATGCTGCGGCTCGCCGGTCAGCGCGCCCGTGGGGCCTCGCCGTACCTGACCACCCCACAGCACACTGCCGACGCTCGAGCCGTCCTCGGCGAGGGCCCACTTCTCGCACCAGAGCAGAAAGTTGTCCTCTCCTCGGATCTCGACTTCGCTCGAAGTGTGGGGCGGCCAGTCGTACGTCGTCCCTATCTCGAGCTCTCGAACTACCGACGCAATCTTCTGCGTGCGGGGTTCACCGAGGATGACCTTGATACAGCCAGCGACCGCATCATCGACGCGCTGGCCCTGAGCGGGGATGCGGCACACGTCGCTGCCGGGCTTAACGCACACCTCGAGGCCGGGGCTGACCACGTCGCTGCCCAAGTGCTTACCGCCTCCGGTCGTGTCGACGAAAGCTACCGGGCGGCCATTCAGATGCTCGCGGCCGAGCTGGGTCTGTTAGCGACGCAGTGACGGGGCGACCCCATCTGTCCGGGCCGTTGCCGGAACAGTCGAAGGCCGTTACCAGGGCGGATCTGCTTGCGTCCGACGAGACAAGGCCGATCACAGCCGTGACTTCCCCGGGTAGGTCCTCGAGGGCAGTCGCCTCCGAAAGCCAGACGCCGTCGTCGTGCGGGTCGCGCACGAGCGTGCCCGCCAACGCGTACCGGCTGACGTAATCGGTGTCCTTGGTCACTGGCCAGTCGTAGACGCTGAATCCCTGATTGGCCAGGTGGGCGAGTTCGACGAGACGCTCGGTTCTCAGACACGGGTAGCCGTGGGTGATGCGGCGCACGCAGCCGGGTCGGAAGCCCCGCAACACAGAGGCAACTTGTTGACTCGGCAGATGCTCGATTGCGTCTTCGATTCTCCTCGTCTCGGCTGCGCACCGTTGGCCCCGGGGCTCGCCCGGGCCATCGCCATGCGGAGGTCACAACCGACCCCGCCCTGACGAGTTGCGTCCCGATAGTGGTGTCAAGCGGTCGGCGTGATCGTCGATCGGGATGTCTCCGGGACGAGGACGCGGCCACCGCGTGATCCTCCGAGTGAACGTCTCACAGCACCCTCGAAAGGACTCGTCACGATGACCGCTCCTCACATCGTCGACCCTGCCCGCGTGCTGGGTGAAGCGCTCTCGGGCGCGTCGCCGGATCTGATGCGACACCTGCTCGCAACGGTGATCAACGCCCTGCTCTCGGCCGAGGCCGACGCGGTGTGTGGCGCCGAGTATGGCCAGGCCAACCCGGACCGGGTCACTCAGCGCAACGGCTACCGTCACCGCGAGCTGGGCACCCGGGTCGGCACGGTCGATGTCGCGATCCCCAAGCTCCGCGAAGGCAGCAGCTTCCGGAGTGGCTGCTGGAGCGACGTGACCGTGCGGAGTCGGCGCTGATCAGCGTGGTGGCGACCTGCTACCTGCTCGGGTCTCGACCCGGCGGGTTGACAAGCTCGTACAGCCCTCGGCATCAACTCGCTGAGCAAGTCGCAGGTCTCCCGGACGGCCGCCGACCCCACGCCGGTCCGGTCGAGGCGATCGCGGCGAACCTGCCCGGCACCGCGTGGCAGCGCTGCCGCACCCACTACGCCGCGAACCTGGGTCGTGCGTAGTGCCGAGTCGCCGCGCGCTTATCAACGGATTCAGGACCGTGCTCATGTGGGCAAAGTGGTCGTCGAGCCTTACTCAAGCACCAGCCCCGTAGAGCAGGATCGGTGCGGGGGTGGGGCCTGCAACAGGCTAAGCCAGTGCGACGCGGCCGCCATTGACGTGCAACACCTGTCCGGTTGTGTATGTCGACGCATCCGAAGCCAGGTACATGACGGCCTCCGCCACCTCGTCGGCGCGCCCCATCCGGTTGAGGGGGACTTGGTCGATCAGCGCTTTGTGGACTTCCAGCTCTAGTTCGCCGTCCTCAGTGACGGTGCCGGGACACACTGCGTTGACGCGGATCGTGGGAGCGAGTTCCAAGGCCAGATGCTGGGTCCAAGACCACATTGCGCTCTTGACGGTTCCGTAGACGCCGAGACCCGGAATCACTCGGAAATTCGCCGTCGAGACCAGGTTGACGATTGCGCCGTTTCCAGCCTCCTGCATAGCCGGGACCAGCACTCTTAGGGCCGCCAGCGGTCCATGAATGAACCCATCAATGCCCTCATCCCAGAACTCTCTCGGAGCACTAAGGATGGAGCGCCCCTCGACGGTTTCCTGGATGGGGTTCTTGGCGACGACGAGCGCATTGTTGATCACGACGTCCACAAGTCCGTAGCGCGCGATCGCTTGCCTCGCAGCATCCTCCATCTGGTCGACGTCACGGACATCGGCAGGAATGCCAAGCACGTCACGACCTGTCTCCTCGCGAAGCCGCGCTTCTGCCTGAGACACGGACTCGTGCGACTGGCCCGTGATAACGAGGTCTGCGCCGGCCAGACCGAGGACTCGCGCTGTCGCCAGACCGATGTTCCGCGTGCCTCCGGTGACCATAGCCACCTTGCCGGTCATCGAGTAGCGGCTGCTCGCTTCCATGACGTCCCCTCATTCCGATGCTGTGTGCATCGCGTACGTGTCATAACATGCCCCGGGCTGCGCCTGTGCCGGTCGAACGCCCTTACGCCTGAAGGACCGGTTCGTAGTGCTCTGGCGCTGGCGGCTCACGCAGCGCGTCACGCAACACCGCCACGAAGTCACTCCACGCGGGGGACTGTCGGAACTCCTCTGTATGGGCCTCAACAGAGACCCATTCAACCGTCAGCAGATACTTGCGAGGGTTCTCGATGCATCGGTCGAGCCGATAGCCATAGCAGCCCGGAGCGCCGGCGAGGAGATGACCCACGCTACTGAGCGCGCCCTCGAGGTTGACGCCGTCCTTTGGTGCTAGTGAGACGACTTCTCGGATGAGGCCCATCGGGTCTCCTCGCTCTCGCGCTGGCTCAGGTAGCCCACCGTCTGGATGTCCGTGTCCGCGCGAGTAAGGTAGCCAACCATCATGCGGTTGTCCACCCCGCATAGTGGATTGCGAACCTCAGGTAACGGGTTCCTCGCTCGCGACGCCGTTCGCAGTCGACAACATTCGTTGGGAAATCGCAGACGCGTAGCGGATCAACACCGGGCTGAGGCTCTCGGCTACCTTGGGCGTGAGCCGGAAAGAGGGTGCTCCGATAGACAGGGCGGCGATGACGAAGCCCTCGACGCCGTAGATCGGGGCGGCCATCGAATTCAGTCCCACCTCGCGCTCTTCGATAGACAGAGCCCAGCCCCGATCCCGCACCTC
>JBJMHG010000263.1:0-3722 GCA_045807485.1 Actinomycetes bacterium | reverse complement strand
GGCGCGAACGCGCTGGCCGACGCCGCAGGACGTTAGCCCATTAGAGAGAAGAAGAGATGACTGCTACCGCCGAAAAGCCAGCCAAGGCAAAGAATAAGGACACCAACGGACGCGTGGTGCGGGTGACCGGCCCCGTGGTGGACGTCGAGTTCCCGCGCGGCTCGGTGCCTGAACTGTTCAACGCGCTGCACGCCGAGGTCACCTTCGAGGAGCTCGCCAAGACGCTGACCCTCGAGGTCGCGACGCACCTTGGCGACAACCTCGTGCGCTGCATCTCGCTGCAGCCGACCGACGGCCTGGTCCGCGGCGTGGACGTGGTGGACACCGGCGCAGCGATTTCGGTGCCGGTCGGCGACGGCGTAAAGGGGCATGTGTGGAACGCGCTCGGCCAGTGCCTGGATGACCCGGACTACGGAAAAGACTTCGAGCGCTGGGGAATTCACCGCAAGCCACCCCCTTTCTCCGAGCTCGAGCCCCGCACGGAGATGCTCGAGACGGGCCTCAAGGTCGTCGACCTACTGACCCCATACGTGCGTGGTGGCAAGATCGCCCTGTTCGGCGGCGCCGGCGTGGGCAAGACCGTGTTGATCCAGGAGATGATCAACCGTATTGCCCGCAACTTCGGTGGCACTTCGGTCTTCGCAGGCGTGGGTGAACGCACCCGCGAGGGCAACGACCTGTGGGTTGAGCTCGCCGACGCCGACGTGCTCAAGGACACCGCGCTGGTGTTCGGTCAGATGGACGAGCCGCCCGGCACGCGTATGCGCGTCGCGCTGTCCGCGCTGACGATGGCGGAGTACTTCCGCGACGAGCAGCAGCAAGACGTGTTGTTGTTCATCGACAACATCTTCCGGTTCACGCAGGCCGGCTCCGAGGTGTCCACGCTGCTCGGCCGCATGCCGTCGGCCGTGGGATACCAGCCGACGCTGGCCGACGAGATGGGCGAGCTCCAGGAGCGCATCACCTCGACGCGTGGCCACTCCATCACCTCGATGCAGGCGGTCTACGTGCCCGCCGACGACTACACCGACCCGGCGCCCGCGACCACGTTCGCGCACCTCGACGCCACCACGGAGCTTTCGCGTGCGGTGTTCTCGAAGGGCATCTTCCCGGCCGTGGATCCGCTGGCGTCCAGCTCGACAATCCTCGACCCGGCGGTCGTTGGCGACGAGCACTACCGCGTGGCGCAGGAAGTCATTCGAATCCTGCAGCGCTACAAGGACCTTCAGGACATCATCGCGATCCTCGGTATCGACGAGCTGTCCGAAGAGGACAAGCAGCTGGTCAACCGCGCCCGTCGCATCGAGCGCTTCCTGAGCCAGAACATGATGGCGGCCGAGCAGTTCACCGGCCAGCCGGGTTCGACCGTTCCGATCAAGGAGACCATCGAGGCGTTCGACCGCATCACCAAGGGCGAATTCGATCACGTGCCCGAGCAGGCGTTCTTCCTGATCGGCGGCCTGGAGGACCTGGCGAAGAAGGCCGAAGGCTTCGGTGTGAAGCTCGAGGGTGGGGGCGAGAAGTAACATGACTGCCCCCTGCCTTCGCCGAAAGATGGTGTGACGTGGCGGAATTGAACATCGACATCGTCGCGGTCGACCGCAAGATTTGGTCGGGTCAGGGGACGTTCCTGTTCACCCGTACCACCTCTGGAGAGATCGGCATCCTGCCCAACCACATCCCGTTGGTCGCCCAGTTGGTCGAGGACGCGATGGTGCGGGTCGAGCGCGAAGGCGAGGACGACTTGCGCATTGCGGTCGACGGCGGGTTCCTGTCCGTCACCGAGCAAGCCGTGACCGTCCTTGCCGAGAGCGCCGAATTTGATTCGGAGATCGACGAAGCCTCGGCACAGCGCGACGCCGAGTCCGACGATCCTGCAACCGCAGCCAAGGGTCGAGCGAGGCTTCGCGCCCTGGGCCAGATCGACTAGAGGTTCCGCCGATGAGCGCGTCCATGATGTTGATGGTCGCGCTGGTCGGTGTACTGCTCTGCGTTTCCATCGCACTCAGTTACCGGTTGTGGAAGCTGCGCCAGGTGGGCGGGACCGCGGCGATCCTGCGTGACGTTCCGGCCGTCGGCGGCCATGGCTGGCGTCACGGTGTAATGCGTTATCACGGTGGGGAAGCAGGTTTCTACCGGCTGTCCAGTCTGCGCTGGTGGCCCGATCGCAGGCTGAGTCGTCGCGGGCTGGAAATCGTGTCGCGCCGGTCCCCGCGAGGCGACGAATTCGACATCATGACCGACGAGATCGTCGTTCTGGAACTGCGCGATACCTATCTGGAGCGCCGCCGAGGTTATGAAGTGGCGCTGGATCGCGGCGCGCTGACGGCATTTCTGTCGTGGCTGGAGTCGCGGCCGTCGCCGCGCGCTCGGCGCAGGACGTTCTAATCCGTTGCAGGACCGCCTGGTTGCCACAAGACATCGCCGTTAGGGTTTGCCACCCGCGACAAGATGAACAGCAGGTCCGACAGCCGGTTGAGGTACTTGGCCGGCAGCACGCTGACGGAATCATGGTGTGCGTCGATGGCCTGCCATGCCGAACGTTCGGCCCGTCGCGCCACCGTGCGCGCCACGTGCAACAACGCTGAGAGCGGTGTACCACCCGGCAGCACAAATGAATTCAGGGCTGGCAGCGGTTCGTTGAACTCGTCGCACCACGACTCCAGTCGGTCGATGTAGCTTTGCGCGATCCGAAGCGGAGGGTGTTCGGGATTCTCGACCACCGGGGTCGACAGGTCGGCGCCTGCGTCGAACAAATCGTTCTGAATCTGCCGCAGCACCTTGCGAATTTGCTCATTGGGGTTACCCAATGCAATCGCGACTCCGATCGCCGCGTTCGTCTCGTCGCAATCTGCATACGCGGCGAGGCGTGCGTCATTCTTTGAGACCCTGCTGAAATCACTCAAGCCGGTGGTCCCGTCATCGCCGGTCCGCGTATATATGCGGGTCAGATGAACTGCCATGGTCAAACCGTACCGGTCGGAGTGGGCTGGGAAACTGACACCGTCCCATGCCGCTGTTTACACTGAGCCGCGTGAGCGAGCGATTCGTGGTGACCGGTGGAAGCCGGTTATCGGGCGAAGTTGCTGTCGGGGGAGCCAAGAACAGCGTCTTGAAGCTGATGGCGGCGACGCTGCTGGCCGAGGGAACCAGCACGATCACCAACTGCCCGGACATTCTGGACGTACCGCTGATGGCGGAGGTTCTGCGCGGGCTGGGCGCCACAGTCGAGGTCGACGGTGACGTCGTTCGGATCACCTCACCCGACGAACCCAAATACGACGCGGATTTCGCCGCCGTCCGACAGTTCCGGGCATCGGTATGTGTGCTGGGCCCGTTGGTCGGCCGGTGCAAGCGGGCCAAGGTCGCGCTGCCTGGCGGCGATGCCATCGGGTCGCGGCCGTTGGATATGCATCAGGCGGGTCTGCGGCAGCTGGGTGCGCGCTGCAACATCGAGCACGGCTGTGTCGTCGCGGAGGCAGAGCACCTGCATGGCGCAGAGATTCAGTTGGAGTTTCCGTCGGTGGGTGCGACGGAGAACATCCTCATGGCTGCGGTGCTCGCCGAGGGTGTCACGACGATTCACAACGCCGCGCGCGAGCCCGACGTCGTCGACCTCTGCACGATGCTCAACCAGATGGGTGCCCAGATATCCGGGGCGGGGTCATCGACGATGACCGTCACCGGGGTGGACCGGCGGCATCCCACCGAGCACCGCGTGA
>JBJMHG010000262.1:0-5248 GCA_045807485.1 Actinomycetes bacterium | reverse complement strand
GCGACCGCGATACGGATCGGCAATCCGGCGTCCTGGAAGTTCGCGCTCGAAGCGCGTGACGACTCCGGCGGACTCATCGACATGGTGACCGATCGCGAGATTCTTTCGGCCTATCGCGTGCTGTCCTCCCAAGAGGGTGTCTTCGTCGAGCCTGCTTCGGCATCCGGAGTTGCTGGCCTGCTCAAGATGTCGCAGGCAGGGGCGCTCGACCGCGGTCAAACCGTTGTGTGCACCGTCACCGGACACGGCCTGAAAGACCCCGACTGGGCCATTGCGGGTGCTCCACAGCCAGTGACCGTCGAGGCAGATGCTCACGCCGCAGCAGCATTGCTGGGCTTGGCCGAATAGTGGTTGCTCCGATGTTCCGCGCGGCGACGCTGCGCGTGCGTGTACCTGCGACAAGCGCGAACCTCGGTCCGGGCTACGACTCGTTTGGCTTGGCGCTCTCGCTCTACGACGAGATTGTCGTGCGGGTCGGCGAAGAGGGGCTCGACCTCGACGTAGCAGGTGAAGGCGCCGACAAGGTGCGCCGCGATGCGCGCAACCTGGTGATCAAGTCAATGCACACTGCCTTTGACCGATTGGGCGGACGCCCGCGGGGGCTTGAAGTGCGCTGTCTCAACCGGATTCCGCACGGACGCGGTCTGGGGTCGTCGTCGGCGGCGATCGTCGGAGGTCTTTCGGCAGCACGAGCACTCACGGTCGGTGGTGATGAGCGTCTCGACGACGAGCAGCTGATCGCCGTGGCGACCGAGCTGGAGGGCCATCCGGACAACGTTGCGGCGACGATGCTGGGTGGCTTCACCATTGCGTGGATCGACGGTGGCGAGGTCGGCGTGCTGGCGGGGGGACCGCATGCGGACTTACTACCCGTGGCATTCGTGCCGGGTAGCGAGCTCAAGACCGCAAAGGCACGCAAGGTGCTACCTGCCACGGTGCCCCATGCCGAAGCGGCGACCAACAGCGGGCGCGCCGCCCTGCTCGGACGAGCGCTCATCGAGCGGCCTGACCTGCTCATGGTCGCCACCGAGGATCTCCTCCATCAGGAGTACCGGCGTCCAGTGATGCCGCGTTCCTTGGCATTGGTCGACGAGCTGCGGGCGGCCGGAGTTCCGGCCGTGGTGTCGGGGGCAGGCCCGACGGTGTTGGCACTGACGACAAGAGATCGGGCCAAAGAGGTGGCTGCGACGTCGCGTCGCGGTTGGCGCAGTGAGGTACTCGAGATCGACCGGCAGGGCGTTCAGATCTTGCCGTTGTAACGATTCAGACAACCATCTGGCCTGCTTCAGGTGCCGCCAGAACACGCCGACACCTAGGGAAAGCACCCCCGGGAACAACCGAGTGTCTCGAGGTGTTACGGTTGGTATCACACCGGGTATCCCGAGTGTCTTCCTCATCTCAGAAATCTGCTTTGACGTTCTTGAGGTATCACAGCTAGTTCGAGGTACTAGTTCAAGGCATCTGAGATCCCTTCACTCCGGTCCCGGTCCCGCTGGTTCTGTCTGGACCGGCGACGCACCACCACCTGACGCCACGACGCGTCGGGACTCCATCCGGCGTCATCTCCTGAGCCGGAACATCCGGAAGGACATCGCGTGAGCGACACCACCGAAACCCTGCCTGCCGGCGCATCGGACGCCGCAAAGAGCCGCAAGAGCTCTGGACTGTCGGGCATGGTCCTCGCCGAGCTTCAGACCGTGGCCTCTGGTCTGGGCATCACAGGCACCACCCGCATGCGTAAGGGTGAACTGATCGAGGCCATCCAAACCAAGCAAAAACAGGCTGGTCCGTCTGCGTCACGGTCATCGAAGACCGCTGACGGCGCGGACGCCGAGCGCACGACGCGCTCCCGCCGCACCAATTCGTCGACAGCAAGCTCATCGACAGCCAACTCAGCAACAGTGAAGTCGGACACCAAGACCGCCGACCATGCCGATGAGTCCAAGAACGGGCGGACGCCTTCTTCTGGTGACTCCAGGGCCGCCTCCAGTGGCACCGAGCATGAAACCAAGACAGATCGCAACGATCGCAACGACCGTGGCGAGCAGAGTCGCGACAACCGCGAGGGACGCGAGGGACGCGAGGGCTACGACAGCGGCAGCCGTAGCGGACGCCGTCGTCGGCGTGGGCGCGACCGGTACCGCGAGCGCGGCAGCAGCCGAAACGATCGCTACTCAGAGGGCGACCCGCAGGTCGGGCCAGATGATGTCCTCGTTCCAGTTGCAGGAATCCTTGACGTGCTCGACAACTACGCGTTCGTGCGCACGTCCGGCTACCTGCCGGGGCCGAACGACGTCTACGTCTCCCTGTCACAGGTCCGGCGCTACAACTTGCGTCGTGGTGACGCAGTCACCGGCGCGGTTCGCCAGCCGAAAGAGGGAGAGCGACGCGAGAAGTTCAACGCGCTTGTTCGCCTTGACACGGTCAACGGCGCTGACCCAGACAGTTCCAAGGAGCGCGCCGACTTCTCGAAGCTCACGCCGCTCTACCCACAAGATCGCCTTCGGCTCGAGACTGAGCCAGGCCTGCTCACCACTCGGGTGATCGATCTCGTCGCCCCGATCGGCAAAGGTCAGCGTGGCCTGATCGTCTCGCCGCCCAAGGCCGGAAAGACGATGGTGCTGCAGGCGATTGCCAACGCCATCACCACCAACGATCCGGATGTCCACCTCATGGTCGTGCTCGTCGACGAGCGCCCAGAGGAGGTCACCGACATGCAGCGCACGGTGAAGGGTGAGGTCATTGCCTCGACCTTCGACCGTCCCGCTGATGACCACACGACCGTCGCCGAGCTGGCAATCGAGCGGGCCAAGCGGCTGGTCGAACTGGGTCACGACGTCGTCGTCCTGCTCGACTCGATGACCAGACTCGGTCGCGCGTACAACTTGTCCGCCCCGGCATCCGGTCGCATCCTCTCCGGTGGTGTCGACTCCTCCGCGTTGTATCCGCCGAAGCGGTTCTTCGGTGCAGCTCGCAACATCGAAAACGGTGGCTCCCTCACGATCTTGGCCACCGCCCTGGTCGAGACCGGTTCGAAGATGGACGAGGTCATCTTCGAGGAGTTCAAGGGCACCGGAAACATGGAGCTCAAGCTCGACCGCCGCATGGCGGACAAGCGGGTCTTCCCCGCCGTCGATGTGGACGCCTCAGGTACTCGTAAGGAAGAGCTGCTTCTGGCGTCCGACGAGCTGAAGGTCGTCTGGAGCCTGCGCCGTGTGTTGCATGCTCTCGAGGTGCAGCAGGCCTTGGAGCTGCTTCTGTCGAAGCTGAAAGAGACCAAGAGCAACACCGAGTTCTTGCTTCAGGTGCAGAAGACCACACCAGGCGCCATGCTCAGCGAGGACGCCGACTAGCAACGACCCGAGTGGGCTGGAATGTCCGGCCTATTAACCGGGTTTGGGGGAGTGCCACCACGAGTGGCACAATCTCAGGTCGGTTCCGGTTCACGGCGCGCCGTCCGAGGCGCAGTCGACCCGGAGCCATGAATGAGGAGAAATCTCATGAAGCCCGATATCCACCCGGCGTACGCCGCGACCGAGGTCACGTGCACTTGCGGCACCACGTTCGTGACGCGCAGCACTGCGCAGAACGGCGTGATCCACGCGGAGACGTGCTCGAACTGTCATCCCTTCTACACCGGTAAGCAGCGCATCCTCGACACTGGCGGACGCGTTGCCCGCTTCGAAAAGCGTTACGGCAAGAAGGACAAGTAGCTTCGCGATTGGCGCCGTTGGGCCCCCCTCTAAGGGGGTGCCCACGGCGCCTCTTCGTGTCCGGCCGCGTGCCCCCTTCCAGCGCCCCCAGGAGTCAGCATGTTCGACCAGGTACAGATCCTGGTCGACGAGTACGCCGACCTCGAGAGGCAGCTCGCTGACCCCGCTGTTCATGCTGACCAGTCAAAAGCGAGGTCACTCGGCCGTCGGTACGCCGAGCTGGGGCCAATCGTCAGCGCGTACCAGCGTTGGCAGTCACTGAACGAAGACGTCACGGCGGCTCGCGAGCTCGAAGGCGAGGATGCAGGCTTCGCCGAAGAAGCGCAGCGCATTGACGTCCAACGTGAAGCCGTTGCGCAGCAGCTGGCGGATTTGTTGGTGCCACGCGACCCCGACGATGACAGGGATGTCATTCTCGAGGTCAAAGCTGGCGAAGGTGGAGACGAGTCAGCCTTGTTTGCCGGAGACTTGCTCCGTATGTACCTGCGCTACGCCGAGCGACGTGGATGGAAGGCTGAGGTTTTGGACGCGCAAGAGTCCGATCTCGGTGGTTACAAGGACGTGTCGGTGGCGATAAAGAGCAAAGGTGCTCCTGCCCCAGGTGACGGCGTGTGGGCCAGCTTGAAGTACGAGGGCGGAGTTCATCGAGTGCAGCGGGTTCCTGTGACCGAGAGTCAAGGACGTATCCACACCAGTGCCGCCGGTGTCCTCGTTCTTCCCGAGGCGGAGGACGTCGAGGTCGAGATCGATCCCAATGACCTGCGCATTGATGTATACCGAAGCAGTGGCCCTGGTGGTCAGAGCGTCAACACGACCGACTCGGCTGTGCGCATCACACACCTCCCTACGGGAATCGTGGTGAGCTGCCAGAACGAGAAGTCCCAGCTGCAGAATCGCGAGCAGGCTATGCGGATTCTGCGCGCTCGTCTTCTTGCAGCCAAGCAGGAGGAGGCGGACCGCGAGGCCTCCGCAGCGCGGCGCTCTCAAGTACGCACGGTGGACAGGTCAGAGCGCATTCGCACCTACAACTTTGCCGAAAACCGCGTCTCTGACCATCGAGTGGGTTACAAGGCCTACAACCTCGACCAAGTTCTCGATGGTGACCTGAGCGGGGTCATCGAAGCGTGCCAACAGGCCGACCGCGCCGCTGAGCTGGAAGGCGGTGCAGGGTGACTCAGGCAGAGGCATCCGGGGCGCTGGCACCTCTGGCGTCGACGGGTCGAGAGACCTTGAAGGCGCACACTCCTCAGATGCGGCGCAGCCTGGCTGAGGCGCTCCGGTCTGCCGAGAGGCACCTCACCGCGTCAGGGGTTGCTTCACCGCGAGTCGACGCCGAGTTCTTGGCTGCTCACCTGCTGCGCAGTGAGCGGATGATGCTTTGGCGCCACATGCACGACCCTGTGCCGGACGGTTTCGATGATCTGGTGGCACGCAGGGCCGAGCGCATCCCGTTGCAGCACCTGACCGGAGTCGCATATTTCCGCACCATCAGCCTCGCCGGTGGCCCGGGTGTCTTCTCTCCACGCCCTGAGACG
>JBJMHG010000261.1:0-6727 GCA_045807485.1 Actinomycetes bacterium | reverse complement strand
TCGAGCTTGCCGGCGTACGGCGAGTTGGCGTCCCAGACCACGCTCCAAGAGTCCGGCGCTGGCTTCACCTTGTCTGTGCGCCACTGCAGCAGGTTGGCTCCCCAGCCGTGTGGGATGCCGTACATCTGGCCATCCACAGAGTTCCAGGCCTGCTCTTTCTGGAACTCGGCGATGTCAGGGTAATTGGTCAAGAGGTCGGTGTTGACCGGCGCCACCTTGCCGGCGTAGATCATGCGCAGCGACGAGTCGCCGGACGCAGAGACTACGTCGAACTGGCCGTTGCCCATCTTCTCGAACATCTCGTCTGAGGTGTTCGCTACCTGGACGTTGGCCTTGCACCCGGTCTTCTGCTCGAACGGCGTCACCCAGTCGTGCTTCGGGTAGGCCACACCGTCTTCGGCGTAACCGGGCCAAGCCAATATGTTGATCTGTCCCTCGCCGTCACCGATCTCTGACGCCATCGGGAGGTCGGGCACGCTTGCCCCAGTTGTGCTGCCGTTGTCGCTCGAGTTGTCGCCGCACGCTGCCACCAGCAGCGCCGTGGCACCGAGCATGCCGACGGTCTTCAGCAGACGATTCCGCTGCATCCCAGCCTCCTATTTTCTTTCCTCGTGATCACGTGGCATCAACCACGCGAAACTCGTGTTCCTGATCCCACACAAGGCGCACGTTGCGACCGCGCAGCTGTGCGGCATCCGTGGCTGACTGCGTCACGTTCTGTTGCAAAGCAAGCAGCGTGCCGCCGACCTCTAGGTCGACATGGACACGCGTCAACGATCCCACGTACTGAACTTCACTAACCGTTCCGAGCACTGAGTGTTCACTGTCGCCGACCTCGGAGACCACATCTACGATGCGGATCTTCTCGGGGCGTACCGAGTACGTTCCTTCTCTGTCGAGCACCGACCTGGCCGCTGCTCCGGTCAGCAGATTGGATGTACCGACGAAGCCAGCAACGAAGCGCGTCGCTGGCTGCTCGTAGACGTCCGACGGCGAGCCCACTTGTTCGACCCGTCCTTGGTCGAAGACTGCGATGCGGTCGGACATCGTGAGCGCTTCCTCTTGATCGTGCGTGACAAACACGAACGTGATGCCGACCTGGCGCTGCAGCTGCTTGAGCTCGACCTGCATCTGTTCGCGCAGCTTGAGGTCGAGGGCGCCGAGCGGCTCATCGAGCAGCAGGACGCTGGGACGGTTCACCAATGCACGGGCGAGAGCAACCCGCTGCCGTTGGCCTCCGGACATCTGAGCGGGCTTTCGATCCTCGAATCCTGCGAGCTGAACGCTGGCAAGTGCTTCGCGGGCGCGCTGACGGCGATCGGACTTGCCGACCTTCTTCACCCGCAGGCCGTACTCGACGTTCGAAAGTACAGACATGTGCGGGAACAGCGCGTAGTCCTGAAAGACGGTGTTCACATCGCGCTCGAACGGGGCGCGCTTGGTCACGTCCATACCGTTGAGCTTGATGGTTCCTTCGGTGGGCAGCTCGAAGCCGGCAATCATGCGCAACACCGTTGTCTTACCCGATCCCGAGGGGCCCAGAAGCGTGAGGAACTCACCGTCATAGATGTCGAGGTCGATGCCATCAACAGCCACAACATCCCCAAATGCCTTCCGGAGGCCGCGCATCGACACTGCAACGTGTGGCGCATCGACCTCTGGGGCGGGGGAAACCGCGGTGGTTTCCGACATCTATATCGACTCCTGATGGGTTGCGGCGACACTATTGCGCCGCACGATCAGTGGACAGATCCCCGCCCGGCCCGGCCACGAATTGTTATCACACCGTCACGCTCAGCGAGCGTTTGGACGCGCGCGGTGACCCCCACGTCACCTCAGGCCCTTTGGGCGCAACGACGCATTCCCTCCATAAGACGGAACTGTGACCGACTCATCAGAGCAGCGGGAGGTACGGCGTCAGGTCGGTACGGAGTCCTGAGAACCGCAGGGCACCGGATGCCGTGGCCGCATCCCAGGTGGTGCGTCCGGCGGCGAGCCGACAGAACGTTGCCGGGTCGGTCTCGACCACTGCTGGCGGCGTCCCTCGTTTGTGGCTGACGCCCTTGACACATTGCACGGCGGCGAAAGGTGGCACTCGCACCTCGACGCTACGGCCGGGGGCCCGCCAACCGAGCACGTCCGCAAGAGCCCGCGTCGAGACCTGCAGACACGGACGCGACATCGGCGGCCCGATGTCCACCGAACGCACCAAGTCGTCGGTGTGAACGCTCAGCTCGATGCACCGCGTCCGCAGAAAGTCGACCCAGCGGATCGGTCCGCGACGCGCTGCGACGACCGGGTTGCCCTCAACCTCGGCCATCGCTTGCTCCGCCTGCACCCCCGACGCGTCCACTGCGAACAGGAACCCGTCGCCGGACGCCCATTCGCGGGTCTTTGTGTCGATGCTGTCGGCCCCCAAGCGGTACGTGGCGATGTAGTCACCGAGCCGCAGCGGCTTCTCGCCAGACATCGTCTCGGACGCCGCACGGACCGAGTCTGCAACGAGTCCGAAGTGAGCCACCAGCTCGCGGAGCGTCCACCCCGCAACAGCGCTCGGTGCTGACCAGTCGCTGACGCCCTCGCACCACTCACGCGTGAGCGCCCACTGGTCGAGATAGGCGTCGACCACCTTGCGAACGTCGATGCCGGTCATGTCAGCGATGCGTGCTAGTCGAACAACCGCGGGAAGGTGCTCTCACTCGCATGGCGCAGCTCATCCAGCGAAGCAGTGAATTGGCCCTGTATCTCGATCCCTCCGACTTCGCTGTCGACGACACCGATCCGGGACGCCGGCACGCCCCGCGCGGTGCACATGTCGGTGAAGCGCACTTCTTCGCTACGAGGAACGACGAACACGATGCGACCTGCCGACTCCGAGAAGAGTCCGGTGAACGAGTCAACCGCCTCGGGAAGGAACACGCGAGCGCCCTTGCCAGAACGCAACGCCATCTCTACGAGCGTGATCGCAAGACCCCCGACCGAAACGTCGTGTGCTGCTGTCAAGAGTCCGTCGCGGGATGCTGCAACGGCAATCTCGGCTATCTGACGCTCGCGCTTCAGATCGATAGCAGGTGGTGTTCCGCCGAGGTGTCCATGAACAACGTGCGCCCACTCTGAGCCGCCGAACTCGTCGCGCGTCTCACCCACCAACCAGATTGCATCACCGTCAGCACTCCATGCCATCGGTGTGCGGCGTGCAACGTCGTCGATGACTCCGAGCACACCGACGATCACAGTGGGAAGGATCGCGGTGTCACCCGTCTGGTTGTAGAAACTGACATTGCCACCCGTCACCGGAACGCCGAGCTGCTGGCATGCATCGGCCAGCCCCCGAGCAGTCTCGGCGAACTGCCACATGACATCTGGGTCTTCGGGTGAGCCAAAGTTGAGGCAGTTGGTCACGGCCAGTGGCTTGGCGCCCGTGGTGGCCACGTTGCGATATGCCTCGCCAAGCGCTAGCTGCGCGCCGGCATAGGGATCGAGCTTTCCGTAGCGGCCATTTCCGTCGGTGCTCAACGCCACACCCATGCCATCGTCTGCGATTCGGATGACGCCGGAGTCTTCCGGCTGTGCCAGCACCGTGTTACCCAAGACGTAGCGGTCGTACTGATCGGTCACCCATGACTTGGACGCGAGGTTGGGACTCGACACAAGCTGCAGCAACGCCTGCTTCAGCTGGTTGCCGGACGCCGGGCGCCCAAGGTTGTTGGGACGATCTGCTTGCAACGCGTCTTGCCACGATGGTCGTGCAAAAGGCCGCTCATACACCGGGCCTTCGTGCGCGACTGTCTTCGGCGGTACGTCGACGATCTGGTCACCGTGCCACTCGATGGTCAACCGTGAACTGTCGTTGACCTCGCCGATCACCACTGCCTCGACGTCCCACTTGCGACAGACCGCCATGAAACCGTCGAGCTGAGCAGGCGATACCACCGCCATCATGCGTTCTTGCGACTCGCTCATCAGGATCTCTTCTGGCGCAAGCGTCGAGTCGCGCAGTGGCACTCGGTCGAGCCACACGTGCATGCCGGTGTCACCGTTGGACGCCATCTCGCTGGTTGCACACGAGATGCCAGCGCCGCCAAGGTCTTGGATGCCGACCACCAGGTTCTGCTCGAACAGCTGCTGGCACGCCTCGATCAGCACTTTCTCGGCAAAGGGGTCGCCTACCTGCACGCTGGGTCTCTTGCTGGTCCCCGCATCGTCGAAGGTCTCGGACGCCAGCACACTCACGCCACCGATGCCGTCGCCGCCTGTCTTCGCGCCAAAGAGAATGACGTGGTTGCCCGAGCCAGTGGCCGCCGATACCTGAATGCGGTCATGCGGCACGACACCCACACACAGTGCGTTGACCAACGGGTTGCCGAGGTAGGTCTCGTCGAAGACCACCTCACCGCCGATGTTGGGCAGCCCGAGACAGTTTCCGTATCCCCCGATGCCAGCGATGACGCCGGGCAGCACGCGATGTGTGTCGGGCGCGTCGGCTGGGCCAAACCGAAGTGGATCCATCACGGCTACCGGACGCGCGCCCATCGACAAGATGTCGCGAACAATGCCTCCGATACCCGTGGCGGCACCCTGGTAGGGCTCTACGTACGAGGGGTGGTTGTGCGACTCGATTTTGAACGTGACCGCCAACCCGTTGCCGACGTCGACAACGCCGGCGTTCTCGCCCATGCCCACGAGCAGGATGTCCTTGGCTTCGGCCGGAAGCTTGTCGCCGAACTGGCGCAGGTGCACTTTGCTCGACTTGTACGAGCAATGCTCACTCCACATGACCGAGTACATCGCCAGTTCACTGCTGGTCGGGCGGCGTCCCAGATGCTCATGGATCTTCGCGTACTCATCTGCCTTGAGCCCGAGCTCGGTATAGGGCTGCTTGAGGTCGGGAGTCGAGTCGGCATTCTTCACCGTGTCGATGCTCACGCGTTCACCAGTTGCTCGATCACGGACGTGAAGAAGCCCAGACCGTCCAGCGACGGACCCGTGAGCGTCTCAACCGCGTGCTCGGGGTGCGGCATCAACCCCACGACGTTTCCCCGGTCGCTGGTGATGCCCGCGATGTCGCGATACGACCCGTTCGGGTTGCCATTCAGGTAGCGAAAGACCACCCGACCTTCGCCTTCGAGCCGGTCAAGGGTGGCGTCGTCAGCGACGAACCCTCCCTCACCGTTCTTCAGCGGGATGAGAATCTCTTGGCCGTGCTCGAAACCCGAGGTCCACGCCGTGTTCGTGTTCTCGACCCGCAATGCCTGGTCTCGACACACGAACTTACGCACGTCGTTGCGAATGAGCGCCCCCGGCAGCAGATGTGACTCGCACAGGATCTGGAAGCCATTGCAGATACCCAGCACCGGAAGCCCACCGCGAGCTGAGTCGATGACGTTCTGCATCACCGGAGCGAAGCGCGCAATGGCTCCGCACCTGAGGTAGTCGCCGTACGAGAAGCCACCGGGCAGCACGACCGCGTCAACGTTCTTGAGGTCAGCGTCACCGTGCCAAAGACCCACCGCCTCGGCTCCGGCGAGTCGAACTGCACGTGCGGCGTCCCGGTCGTCCAGCGAGCCCGGGAAGGTGATGACACCGATCCGGGCCGACATCAGGCGTCCTCGACGCGGATCGAATAGTCCTCGATGACAGTGTTCGCCAGCAGTGTGCTGGCGATCTCTTCGAGTGCGGCAGCGTCAGGTGCGGTGTCGAGCTGCAGCTCGAAACGTTTGCCCTGTCGGACGCTGTTGATCTCGGCGTGTCCGAGTCGGGCCAGTGCACCCTGGACGGCTTGACCCTGCGGGTCGAGGATTTCCGGCTTGAGCATGACGTCGACCACGACGCGTGCCACGGGCTGCTCCGACTGCTCGGGGGGCGGGATGTGAGCCCAGTCTATCGACTCCCCCCTTCTCCAAGAACGACGCCTTCACCGCGTCTGGCGCAGGAAACGCCGCGCTCATCCGACGCTTTGAGTAGGACATTTCGTCCCGGCTCCTCACCGGCTTTCAGAGCTACGCTTGACCGGTGCCAGCGGTGGACGACGCGAAAATGGGACTCACTGGCGTTTGGCGTCTGCTGGAGTACACCGACAGGGAGAAGGTTGAAGATCCCTGGACCAACACCTTCGGAAAGAACCCCTGTGGCGTTATCGGCTATCACGACGGGGGGCTACTTCACGTTCAGGTCTATGCACAGGAACCGGGACTGGATTGGACGCACGCGGGATATATCGGTCGCTACTCGGTACGTGAGGCACACAGCATTGGTGGGTCCATAGTGGGAGTGCTGGAGCACCACATGACGGTTGCTTTTCCCGTTGAACTCCTTGCCGAGGATCCGGCTCGACCTTTCACGCTCAAAGGTGATCACCTGATGCTGGGTGACGGTGAAACTGCCAGACGTACGTTGGAGCGCGTCGACGCACGCCATACCTTGTGAAGCGCTCCCACGGAGCCAGTTCTGCTCGCACCGGCCTTAACCGGGGTACCGCAAATCAGTGTTTTCCTCGTACGGTGGTTCGGGTTGCGCAGCGCCCGAAACCGACTCCGTCATGTCAGAGGGATCAATACGTGCAGGCAATTCAGCGAAGGGGCCGGGCGGATCAGCCGGCAGTTCAGCTGTCGATTCTCGAGGGGACGTCCCAGGATCACTCACAACGCAAGGTTAGCCGCATTCGTCGAACGTTGGCCTGTGCTCTTCGCTGAAAAGGCCTGAGGCCCTTGCGGACGAGTGCGGCGCA
>JBJMHG010000260.1:0-4591 GCA_045807485.1 Actinomycetes bacterium | reverse complement strand
CCTTGGTCATCAGAGTTGTCGCCCTGGCTGTCATCATCCTGGTCATCCGCGTTGTCGCCTTGGTCGTCATCGCCCTGAACGGAGGATCCGGAGTTGTCGCCTTGGCTGTCATCTCCCTGGTCATCTGCGCTGTCGCTGTAGTCGTCTGTGTTGTCGCCACCAGAAGACGACCCCCCGTTCACATGCTCACCTTGGCTGTCATCGGCCTGATCATTTGGGCCGTCGGAAGGGTCGGTCGTTTCGTCGTTCTGGTCGGTCGTTTCGTCGCCTTGGTCATCGCTGCTGTCCGTGAGTGCCGATTCATCGTTCCCTTGACCGTCATCGAGTCCGACGGTCGACGGTGGGGTGTCGTCGATCACGGCATTGACGGCCGTAGCCGCTGCGGCTGTACCTACGCCGCCGGCCAAAACCAAGGCACTGATGACCGCGACACGGCCCGCAGTCCCAAGTCGGGCCACAAAGCCCCTGATGCGTCCAACGTTGTCAGTCATATCCGTCTCCTTCGTCGCTCCGACTAAGTGGCCGTGCTCGCCGAGTGACGAGGAGGGATCGGCAAGAAACTCCAGCAGCGCGGGGGTGGGGGCGGGCTGCGTCTGCGCCTGAAGGGTTTTCAAGCGTCGGCGGAGATCCTTGGGGATCGGGTTCTCGTTCATCTCTGCTCTGCAATCGTCAGGAGGGAGGCTGGGGATGCGGGTTCCCTGAGGGTTGCTCCATTCAGGTGACGCTGCAGGCGCTGGATGCCCCGCCGCTGAAGAGCTTTCACGGCTCCCACGCTTTGCCCTGTGACTTTCGCGACGTCCTCGAGGCTGAGGTCCACTACGAACCTCAGCCAAATGACGTCGCGCTGGCTGTGCGGAAGCGAGTCGAGCCAGGCTCGAATCTGCACGCCCGCGAAGGCTTCGTCCTCGGCGCTGGCAGCCGTGTCGAGATTCAGGCGTGTGACTGTTGTTCTACGCTCACGGGCCTCGCGTCGTCGATCGTCAACGCTGCGGTGATGAGCAATCGTGAACAGCCACGATCGGAATGCCTGGCCGTCGCCTTCGAAGCTTGGCAGTCTCTGAAATGCCGCGAGAAACACTTCGCTGGCGACGTCATCAACGGAGTGGACGCCCCGCGACCGCAGGTAGCCAGCAACTGGCCCTGCAAACTCCAGCCATAGCCGTTCGAACGCCCAGCCGCCCCCGGAGCGCGCGGCTATGACCCAATCATCGACGTCGGACATGCGTGCCTTCCTGCCCACCACCGTCAACATCGATCAGCCAGAGCTTCACCTTGAGCAGGTAGTTGGGTTCTGATGTCCTCTCGGGCGGCATCCCAGGCGGGTCAGCCAAGCGTCCGTGGCTCGTCACCACAGCGTTTGGCATCTGCGCTGGCCGGGTACAGCCAGTCCGTGCCACGGCTTCGGCGAAGTGACTGGCGCGAGCCAGGATTCATCCGGCGCCGGCATGGACGCGGACACCTCGTTCTCGACGCAATGGGGAAGCGCATAGTCGACGACGAAGTACTCCAGCGCATCAGCGAGCTGGCTATTCCACCAGCATGGACAGACGTTTGGATCTGCGCAGATGAGCACGGTCATCTTCAGGCGGTTGGGATCGACGACGCTGGTAGACGTCAGTACCTCTACCACGAGCGGTGGCGCAAGCAGCGTGACGCCGAGAAGCACCGCGTGGCCCAGCAGCTTGGTCGCACCCTCCCCCGACTCCGGGCCTCGTGCCGCCGCGAGCTCAAGGCGTCCGGACTCAGCAAAGAGCGCGTCATGGCAACGGCCGTACGCCTCCTGGATCTTGGTCTTTTCAGGATCGGAAGCGAACGCTACGCCGAAGAGAATGAATCGTTCGGCCTGGCGACACTCCAACGCAGTCACGTCTTCGTTACTACCAAGGGGGTCTCATTCGAGTACCCCGCCAAGTCGGGGCAAACCAGTAGCTTCGCGATAAGCGAGCCCCGTGTGTGCTCAGCCGTGCGCGACCTTCTCAAACGCAAAGATCCGTCACCGGAGCTCTTGGGCTGGTGGGACGCCAAGCTTCGAGTCTGGTGCGACCTCAAGAGCTCACATGTGAATGACTATCTACGGGCAACGGTCGGCGAGGGCACCAGCGCAAAGGACTTCCGGACGTGGCACGGCTCCGTGCTGATGGCAATGCACCTCAGCGACCTGGCGCGGGACGGAACTACCCTTACCAATCGCCGCCTCAAAGACATGTACAAAAGCGTCGCAGAAGAGCTTGGCAACACCGCAACGGTTGCTAGGAATTCCTACGTCAACCCCCGCGTGGTTGATCTTGCGAACCAAGGATTAGTCATCAAGCAAGTCCGCAGGCAGGCCCACGAGCTTGTCCCTATCAGCGCAAGCAACGCACTGTTGGATCTTTTGGAAGCAGACTCAACCTGACTTCGCTGCAACGACCCGTGCTTGCCGGTGAAGGTCTTCATACGCCGGAAACAGAGCCTCGCTCGCTGCGGGGAACGGTTGAATCGTGTCAACCAGAACGCTGAGCGGAACTTGAGCCCTGATGGCCAACGTGATCTGCGAAATCCAGTCATCAGAGCGCATGCCAATAGCAGACGCGCCGAGAATCGTGCCACGGTCCGCATCTGCGGTTAGCACCAACGTTCCCTGCTCGTTCTCCAGCCAACCTCGTGCGGTGGTTCCGATATCCATGGTGGCTCGCACCACGTGAACACCATCTTTTTCAGCCTGTTCCGCAGTCCGGCCAACCCCGGCGATGGGAGGGTCTACGAAGACCGCACGAGGGACCGCGTTCAAGTTCATCCGGTCGCGTCCACCGAGCACATTCGCAGCGATCACACGACCCGCGTAGTTGGCGGTATGCGTGAAAGGAAACTGGCCCGTGACATCGCCAGCCGCATAGACGTTGTCGTGACCTGCGATGCGTCCGTCTTCGCCCACCGCGAGACCGGCTTTCGGATCGATGTCGATGCTCTCAAGGCCCAGCTCCGCGAGCCGAGGCTTTCGCCCCGTAGCAACCATCAGGCGAGCAGCCGAAACGCTGCTTCCATCCGCCAGGTGCAGAGTCGTGACCTGGTCTGCCCTCGAGACCCGCCGGACGTCGGCACCAAGCACGACGCGTACGGCAGTTTCGGCAAGAACTTCGCGCACTCCGTGCGAGATCTCCGGTTCTTCCATCGCGAGCAGGCGGTCGACGCCCTCGACGATCGTCACCTCGGTGCCGAAGGTCGAGTAGACCTGAGCGAGCTCGACTCCAATTGCACCTCCACCAAGAATCACCAACGACTCTGGGAGTTCTGATGACGTCAGGGCGTCATCAGAAGTCCACGGGTCGACGTCCTCAAGCCCTTCAATAGGGGGCAGAACCGGGGATGCTCCAACGCTGATCAACAGATTCCTGTAGCGAAGGTCCCTGCCCTCGACTGATACCGCCGAGCCAGTGATAGATCCCCTGCCGCGGACGATCTCGACTCCTTGCTTTGTCAGCTCCTGGACGGCTTCGCTGTCGTCGAGGTGCTTTGCACGGTCGTCTCTTATGCGAACCGCCTGATGCCATGCCTGTACCGGGTCACCCACATCCATCGGATGCACGACGGCACCCAGCTGTACGGCCGCTTGTGCCTGACGTCTCCGCGAGGCGGCTATCAGCAGTGCCTTGCTCGGTATGCACCCCCAATAGGGACACTCGCCGCCAACGAGTCTTGACTCCACCAATGCGACCCGGCGCCCAGCTGCCGCGACTCGGCCGGCAGCAGTCTCGCCGGCGGAGCCGCCGCCTAGAACGACAAGGTCATACGTATCTTCAAACGACATACGGCAAGTTTGTCACTGCCTCCGTTGGCGCACTCCAATGTTTGCCATAGGACGCGTCTGGGTAGCCGGTGAACTGTAACCATGCGGCGGCCTAACCTGACGACTCTGGGAGTGTCACGTGACATTACGAGTGGCGGACTACATCCGAACCGATCACCGAGAGTTCGAAAGGATTTTTGCGGCTCTCCAAGACCCGCAGCAGCGTCCTCTATTGGCACCGGTCTTGGTGAATCTGCTCGCCGCCCATGCCCGGGCTGAAGAGGCACACATCTACCCCGCTCTTCGTTCTGAGACAGGCTCCGGAGAGGCAGTTGCCCACAGCCAAGAGGAGCATGCGGAGGCAGATGAGCTTGCCGCGAAGCTGGCCGCGCTCCGGCTGGACGACCCTCAGTTCGACGAGATTCTGGGCAAGCTGGTCAAGGCGGTCGCTCACCATCTGGAAGAGGAAGAAGAGACGGTGCTGCCGCAGCTAGACCAACTTTCCGAACAGCGCCAGTCCGAACTCAGTCGGGCCTTCCTGGAACTACGCGCTGAGATCTTGTCGTCGACCGTTGATCTCACCAAAGCCGAATTGGTACAGCAGGCAGCGAACGAGGGCATCCGCGGCGCTGAATCTATGAGCAAAGCGCAACTCGAACGCGAAGTGCGTAGCTAGCTTCCAGATTGTTCGGGGCATCCAGCTGAAGAACAGCACAGCGATTTAGGCACCGTTTCGCGGGTGAAGGTGGCGCATTTGAATCGGGAATCAGGTGGTGCGACTCACCTCGACGGGGCTTGTCCTCCGGGTCAAGATCGTCCATGTTT
>JBJMHG010000259.1:0-3745 GCA_045807485.1 Actinomycetes bacterium | reverse complement strand
CTCGAGCGATGCCGAACGTGTCGACGACTCGAGCGCCTCGACGACACCGGCCTTCAGTGACTCATCGTCAACGCCTCGACCAGTCTTGTCGGGCACCACCTCGGGGGTGCCGGAAGACACATCGAAGGTCGCGTCTCGTGCGGGTTTACCGACCTGGGACAGAGGATCAGCCAGCAGCTCGCGCAACACTTGCGCATCCACCTTGGGAGTCATCCCCGAGTCGGTGGCCCGGTACGAGAGAACCGACGCGATCTGCTCAGCAGAGACTTCGATGTCTTCTCCGGCGAGCGTGAGCGTGATCGGCGCCGAAACGGCCGCGACCGCCTCACTGTCGGCGAATGCCTGAGCTTCGTCGTCCGATACGAACGGCACGACCTGCTGTGCATCCAAAATCACCGGGCTACTGGTCACCAAATAATGGTCGACGATTGCGGACGCCGCGGCGTCACGATCGAGCTCGCTACCGGTCCGAGGCGTAACAACGACGACGGTCTCGTTGTCATATTCGATTCTCGCCTGCCGTACAGGATCGTCGATCTTGTGCGCCAGCTTCTTCACCGTGTGGTCCAGCTTGTGCTGGTCGATGCTCACCACCGGAGCGATTTCCTGGCCACTGACTTGGCCCAGCAAGGCTTGCGGAGCCACTTCACGCCCCGGCACGGACGCCACAGTTGCCGCGGGGTCGAAGCCCAAGCCGAGTTTCTGGGCCCGCATCTCGTGAAGCTTGCCCTGCAAGTCCAGCTGCATGCGGTCAGAACGGTCGGCGAGCTCGGTGTTCAGAGCATCGACGGCCTCTGCCTCCGTCATCCCACCGAGGTCAACGCCAGCGACCGTCGTCCCGCGTGGAATCGCTCCGCCGACCCACAAGTAGGCGGCGAAGTATGCAAAGAGCAGCACGAGGACGAGACCGGCTGCCACGACTATGCCCAGCGTGGTGCGGTCAGAGCGCTCCGCGCCAGTCCGCGGGGCGTCCGGCTCCGTCACATCGATTCCCCACGGTTGAACTGCCGATAGCGACGCTGGAAGTACAGAAGCGGGTCGAGAGGTGGCTCTTCGCTCAACTCACCGACGTCGTGGACTTCGATGTTGACGACCTCACCGACGACGATGTCGTGGTCACCGGCTTTGATGGTGTCGACCGTTCGACACTCCAACGCTGCCATCGAGTCATCGATCCACGCCACGTCCAGTACAGGGGAACGATGATGGGCGACCTGCTCGAGCTGCCCTTCTAGGGGCCGACCCTTCGTCGCCAACCATCGCGCGGTCGGCTCGGCACGGGATCGCAGGATCGATACTCCCCAGGCACGTGCCGCTGACACAGCATCGTGGAAACGTGACTCGCGCTCTACGCTGACCAACACCAGCAACGGGTCAAGGGATACCGAGGCGAAGGCGTTTGCGGTCATCGCGTGATCACGCCCGTCGACCACACACGTGACGACAGTGATTCCGGTGGCGAAACGGCTGACCGCCTCACGGAACTCGTCAGCGGTCGGAGGCACCCACTGACCCTAACCCGCCGGTCAGGTCAGAGCGCTTGGGCTCCCGCGTATCGCGCGTTGGCGACGACGATGCCAGCAGGTGAGCTCACGAGGCGGAGGGTGTTGAGCGACGTCTCACCGAATGCGTTGGCACGGGCACTAGAAAGCGCGAGGACACCGATCATGCGGCCGCCGGCTTTGAGCGGCATCGAGAGGAACGTGGCCATCTCACCCTCGTCCTCAGATCCGAGGTAGCCCTCCGGGTCGGCCACTCGAGCTTGCAGGTCAGCGACCGCGACATCAGTACCTGTGCTGTCGGACGCCGCATCGGCGAGGCCTTCAAAGAACTCCGCGTACTGCTGCTGCGACGTCTCTCGGGCTACCCGAATGTAGGTGGAGCGATCATCGAGCATCAGAACAGCCGCCAGGTCATAGTCGACGACGCGGCTCAGCACGTCGAGAACCTCGGCGATGGTCTCTTCGAAACCGTGAACTCCCGAAGCGATCTGCGTGACCTCGGCGGCGATCGAGGACTCGAACAGCTTGCGATCAAGGAGGTCGCTCACACTTCCAAACACGTCATCGTCTTGCATGTCGACCGGTTCAGAACGCAGCGGAGGCCGTCCGCCACGCGCTGCATCGGCGCGGCTGAGCACCTCGTGCACCGCCTCGACCAGCTGCGGAGCCTCGAAGTCTTTGGTGAGGAATCGGTCAGCTCCTGCTTGTGCTCCCCAGTAGCGGTCACTGGCGGCGTCCAACGACGTCAGCAGCAGAATCGGAATGTCAGCAGTGCGCCAGTCATCTTTCAGTAGTCGCGCAGCGACATAGCCAGATACCCGCGGCATCTGTACGTCGAGGACTACAGCGTCGGGCATGTGCCGGAACACGAGTTGAACAGCCTGCACGCCGTCTTCGCCCTGCACGACGGTGTACCCCTCGCGCTCCAGGACCGTTGAAACGATCCGCCGCAGCGTGGGGCTGTCGTCGGCGATCACCACCGTCGGCATCTGGCGTCCTCTCTCTGACTCTCCGTGACTTTCGGCGTATTTCGCGGGTTACTTAACGGCCCACTAGGCGCCGGACGGTGTCTACGAGCTGGGTCTGGTCGAACTCACTCTTGAGTAGGTAGGCGTTGGCCCCAGCGTCCAGGCCGGCGCGCTTGTCGGCCTCATCACCTCGTGACGTCATGATCACCACCGGGACGTTTTCCCACCCTCGGGTGCGCCGGATGGCTCGGGTCAGGGTGAAGCCGTCCATGCCTGGCATTTCCACGTCTGAAAGGACGAGATCAACCGGCTCGCCGGTGAGGCGCGAGGCTCCGTCTGAACCGTCCACAGCAGTGAGGACGTCGTAACCGGCACCCTCGAGGATCACGCGCTGCAGCTCCCGGACACCGATGGAGTCTTCGACAACGAGCACGCGAGCGCGCGCGCCAACCTTGCGCGCCGTAACCGGTGAGCTCCCCGCACCCGATGTCTTCTCTTCGTCGTCAGCCTTGACCGGAATCGACGGTGCCTCAAGCGCCACTCCGCGTGTGTACTGTTCGATGGCAAGTTCGCGCACGTCGAGCAGCAGCATCACGGTGCCGTCGCTGTCGATCGTTCCGCCACCGATGAAAGGTGGCCGACCCAAGAATCCTCCGAGGTCTTTCACAACGACCTCGAGCTCGCCTTCGAGGGCGTCAACCGCCCAAGCCAGCTGCTCGGATGCCCCGCCGTAGCGAACGACGACGCCTACTCGGGTCTCACGTTCCCCGCCTACACCCAGTGCGCGGCCGAGGTCGGCCAGCGGGATCGTGGAACCGTGCCGCACGAGGACAGGTGCACCGGCCACCGTCGCCGTCTCGATGTCGGTAAGGCTGATGGTTTCGACGATGTTCGTGACTGGCACGGCGTAGCGCTCTTCACCGAGTCGAGCTACCAAGCAGCGCATGACTCCCAGCGTCACCGGCAGCGTCATGATGAAGCGGGCTCCAGCGCCGAGCTCACTGTCGATCTCGATCGTGCCACCGAGGTCTTCGACCGCCGTGCGCACAACGTCGAGGCCAACGCCGCGCCCGGAGGTCTCGGTGACCTCGTCGCGGGTACTGAAACCGGGTTGGAAAAGGATGCCGAGCAACGGCTGGCCCGTGGTCTGGCTGTCGGCGGCAAGCAGCCCCCGCTCGACAGCGGCAAGTCGCAAAGCCTCCTCGTCAATGCCATAGCCGTCGTCGCCGACCTCGATCACGATCGTGGAACCAGCAGCGCGAGCCGACACGGTGA
>JBJMHG010000258.1:0-4940 GCA_045807485.1 Actinomycetes bacterium | reverse complement strand
GAACGACGTCTACTCGGGATCGTGGCCACGCGAGCACTGTAGGGGAGCCGCGCCGACGCCGGAGTCCCCCGCATGGGGTGAAAATGCCTAGAGGACACGTCTCGTCTCACATAGTGAGAGTCGTGTACACATGGTGAGACGCTGTGGCATTCTGGCCCGCATGCCAGTGAGCACCGGACTACCCGCGCGCGTTGCGCTGGTCGAACGACGTCACGTCGACCTCATGCGAGTGTCCGGCTGCCAGTGTTGCTGCCCCCAGCGAATGCGGTAGTCAACCGCAGTTCGCCCGCTCCGCGGTCCACTTCAAGACAACCGCGTCGAGCCCACCCGCACCTTCGCGTAGCGGCCCTGCCGCCAGCGCACCCCCTTCGGCATATTCCTTCGGCAGCCCAGGACCCCACTGATGACCACCGACGCCGCACCGGCTGCGACCCGCGCCGCAGTCACGGCTCGGGTCGTGCGCGGCACGAACCGCCAAAAGCGTGGCGAAGGGCAATGGGCGCTGGGGTTCCGCGAGCCGCTCAACCCCAATGAGCGCACCAAGTTCGACGATGACGGACTCAACGTCCGGGCCAGGATCGAGAACATCTACTCCAAGGCGGGGTTTCAGTCGATCGACCCGACTGACCTCAATGGCCGCTTCCGGTGGTGGGGGCTCTACACCCAGCGGCGTCCCGGCATCGAAGGTGGACGCACCGCGACGCTCGAACCTCATGAACTCTCCGACGAGTACTTCATGTTGCGGATCCGCAGTGACGGCGGTCGGCTCTCCCTCGCCCAGCTGCGCACGATCGCGCACATCTCTACCACGTACGGGCGTGACACCGCAGACATCACCGACCGGCAGAACATCCAGCTGCATTGGATCCGCGTCGAAGATGTCCCCACCATCTGGGAACTCGTCGAAGGCGTTGGCCTGACCACCGCCGAGGCGTGCGGCGACACCCCTCGCGTGATCCTCGGTTCTCCGGTTGCCGGCGTCGCGGCCGACGAGATCATCGACGGCACACCAGCCATCGAAGCGATCGTCAAGACGTACATCGGTGACCCTTCGCTGGCCAACCTCCCGCGCAAGTTCAAGACCGCGATCTCGGGGTCACCGGCGCAGGATGTCGCACACGAGGTCAACGACCTGTCGTTCGTCGGCGTCCGCCACCCCGTGCACGGTCCGGGCTTCGACGTCTTCGTCGGCGGTGGGCTCTCGACCAACCCCATGTACGCGCAGAGGCTGGGAGCGTTCGTCACTCTTGATGAGATCCCAGAGGTCTGGCACGGCATCGTGCAGCTGTTCCGCGACTACGGATATCGCCGACTGCGCCACCGAGCGCGAATCAAGTTCCTGGTTGCCGACTGGGGGGTCGAGAAGTTCCGCGAGGTGCTCGAGACCGAGTATCTGCACCGTGCACTGACTGACGGCCCCGCGCCTGAGCTGCCGCCCGAGCGCCGTGACCACGTCGGCGTCCATGCGCAAAGAGACGGACGCCGCTACGTCGGGGTCTCCCCCACCGTGGGTCGCGTCAGCGGCTCGACGCTCGCGGCAGTCGCCGACCTCGCCGAGGCTGCCGGGTCTGACCAGGTGCGCCTGACTGCGCAGCAAAAGCTGCTCGTCCTCGACGTAGCTGCTGATCGCGTTGCCGACCTCCAGTCCGGACTGGCCGCGCTCGGCTTGGACGCCGGACCGAGCGAGTTCCGTCGCGGTGCCATGGCGTGCACCGGCATCGAGTACTGCAAACTCGCCATCGTCGAGACCAAGGCGCTCGCGGCGTCCACCATCGACCATCTCGAGCAGGCACTCCCCGACTTCGACGCACCACTTTCGCTGCACGTCAACGGCTGCCCGAACTCGTGTGCGCGTATCCAAACCGCTGACATCGGGCTCAAGGGATCGATCGTGCGCGACTCCGAGGGCGAGGCGGTCGACGGGTTCCAGGTGCACCTTGGCGGTTCGCTCGGGCCTGATGCTGCGTTCGGGCGGAAGCCTCGCGGCTTGAAGGTGACCAGTAAAGAGCTCCCGCTCTTCGTCGAGCGGGTCGCACGTCGTTACACCGAGCAACGCCAAGACGGCGAGTCGTTCGCCGAATGGGCGCATCGCGCAGAGGAGGCCGATCTGTCATGAGTGGCACGCGAATGGCTCCCCAGTACTGCCCTTACTGCGCGGACACCGACCTACGTCCCAGCGAGCAGTCGCACAGCGCATGGGAGTGCCGGTCATGCCTGCGAGTCTTCACACTTTCGGTCGTGGGGGTGGCGGTATGACCATCGCTCCTGTCGACTCCTCAGCGTTGCCGGGGTCTGAGCAGTTCGGCGTCACTGCTGCCGAGGCACTCCACGCGCGCTACGGCATCACCGTCGCCGATGCACACTCACTCGGGCACGAAGAGCTCGAGCTGCTGGCAAGCGACGCTGGCGCCAAGCTCGCTGACGCGCGGGCGATCGACATTCTTACCTGGGCAGCGCTCACCTTCGGTGACTCCATGGTGGTTGCGTCGTCGATGTCCGACGGCGTCGTCGCGCACTTGGCGTCTCGTGCGTTCCCCGGCGTCAAGGTGGCGTTTCTCGACACCGGACTGCACTTCGCCGAGACGCTTGGCACGCGAGACGCGATCGCCGCAACGCTCGACATCGAGCTGCTCAACACCACGCCCGACCTCACCGTCGAACAACAGTCGCAGAAGTTCGGACCGAAGCTCTGGAAGACCGACCCCGACCGCTGCTGCCAGATGCGCAAGGTCACGCCACTCGCCCGAGTGCTTGCACCTTTTACAGCATGGGCGACCGGCATCCGCGGTGACGAGACCGCTGCGCGGGTCGGCACACCGGTGGTGCATTGGGATGAGCGCCGCGGCATGGTCAAGGTGAACCCAATCGCGCGCTGGTCGCACGAAGAGGTCGAGGCGTATGCGGCTCGGCACGGCGTCCTGATCAATCCGCTGCAGCAGCTTGGTTACGCATCGATCGGATGCGCGCCGTGCACGCGTCCGGTAGCGGCCGGTGAGAATGCTCGCGCGGGTCGCTGGGCCGGCGCAGACAAGTCCGAGTGCGGTATTCACGTATGACCACGCCGGACTCATCGCCCGGTTACCCCCTGCTGCTCGATCTCACGGGGCGCAGGGCGGTAGTCATTGGCGGTGGGCCGGTCGCCGCGCGACGGGCACGGGGGCTCGTCGACGCGGGGGCCGATGTTCACGTCGTGGCACCGTTCATCTGCGAAGACATCTGGGACGCCGCCGAGTCGGGGCAACTGACGGTGCACGTGCGAGAGTTCGCGATCAGCGACCTCGACGACGCGTGGCTGGTTCACACCGCGACCGGCGAGCAATTCACCGACGACCTGGTTGCCGAAGAGGCAAACCGCCGTCAACTCTGGTGCGTTCGCGCTGATGACGCCGCCAAGAGCTCAGCCTGGACGCCAGCAGTGGCTCGAATCGGTGATGTCGTGGTTGCGGTCAATGCTGGCGGTGACCCGCGTCGCGCGGTCTCGATCCGAAACGCCATTGATCAGCAGCTCAGCACCGGTGCGCTGCCGCTCCGGCGGCAACGTTCGTCCGCTGGGCCAGGCAGCGTCGCGCTTGTCGGCGGCGGCCCAGGCGACCCTGGGCTCGTCACTACTCGCGGGCGGCAGCTCTTGGCCGAGGCCGACGTCGTGATCGTCGATCGCCTGGCGCCGCGGGATTTGCTGGACGGCCTCGAGCCGGACGTCGAGGTGATCGACGCCGGCAAGGCCCCTCACGCGCACACGCTGACGCAAGAGCAGATCAACGCCCTGCTCGTCGAGCACGCGACGGCTGGACGCCGCGTGGTACGTCTCAAAGGCGGCGACCCGTTCGTCCTCGGCCGCGGAAGTGAAGAGGCCGCCGCATGTCGTTCCGCCGGTCTCGCGGTCGAGGTTGTTCCGGGTGTGACGAGTGCGCTCGCAGTTCCAGCAGCGGCTGGCATCCCGGTGACTGCCCGCGGTGTCACGAGCCGGTTCACCGTAGTCTCCGGTCACGACGGCCCGCTGGAGTTCAGGTCACTGGCGGCGCTGGACGGAACGTTGCTCTTCCTCATGGGCGTGAGCCGGCTTCGCGAAATCGCCAGTGAGCTGGTCGCACATGGACGTCGCGCTCATGAACCCGTCGCCATCATCGAGCGCGGAACCACTCCCCACCAGCGTGTCACCGTTGCGACGTTGGACACCATTGCGGACACCGCCGACGCTCGCGGCGTCCAAAGCCCTGCCGTCATCGTGGTCGGTGACGTCGCCTCGTTCGCCCAGCAGTGACTGTTCGCCCAGCAGTGACTGGGGACGCCGCAACGACCGGTCTGCTCATCGGGCATGGGTCGCCGGATCCGCGCCACGCGATGGCGCTCAGACACCTCGCCGCATGTGTCTCTGAGCAGCTGGCCTCGCTCGCGTCCGATGTCGACTGTGAGATCGCCTTCCTCGATCATGACCAGCCGCTTCTTGCGAACTGGCTCACTGATCGACCGTCACGCCCGCTGCGTGCCATCGGGCTGCTGCTGGCGTCCGGCTATCACGCTCAGATCGACATCCCGCAAGCCCTGGCAGCCGGCGGCGCGTCCAGGCCGGTGACAAACCTCGGCACCCTCAGTCTCGACGGGTGGCTCTTCGGCGTACTCGATCGCAGGGTGGGCGACGTTGGAGGTACTGAGGGGGCGTCGGTAGTGCTGGTCGCCGCGGGCTCCACGCAAGAGGCGGCGCGCAAGGATCTGCGGACGGTGTGTGATGAGTGGCAGCGACGTCGCGGGGGTGCGGTGCTTCCGGCCGCCGTCACTGGTCCTGACCCACGACCGCAGGACGTTGTGTCGACGCTTGACGTCGCCGCGTCCGAGGTCGTCGTCCTGCCGTTCATGCTCGCACCGGGAGCTCTCGCCGATCGTGCCCGTGCTGCTGCGGCGCTGGCTGGCGTCCGATGCGCACCCACCATCACGACAGAACA
>JBJMHG010000257.1:0-2680 GCA_045807485.1 Actinomycetes bacterium | reverse complement strand
CCGAAGCGGTCTGCATGACCTCCTGACCAACCGGGGTAGAACCGGTGAAGGACACCATCGAGACGTCGGGGTGCGCGATCAAGTGGTTGCCTGCCACCGAGCCCCGACCGGTGACCACGTTGACGACGCCGGCCGGAATCCCTGCGTCATGAGCAGCCTGGGCGAACATTACCGACGTCAGCGGGGTCATCTCAGCCGGCTTCAGCACGATCGTGTTGCCGGCGGCGATTGCCGGCAACACCTTCCAGGCCGCCATCTGCAGCGGGTAGTTCCAGGGCGCGATCGAGCCCACGACGCCGATCGCCTCCCGTCGGATCATCGAGGTGTGGTCTGCGCTGTACTCCCCAGCCGCGCGTCCTTCGAGGTTGCGGGCCGCACCCGAGAAAAATGCGATGTTGTCGACGGTGCCTGGAACGTCGAACTCCGTCGCCAGGCGAATCGGTTTGCCGGCTTGGCGGCTCTCGACCTTCGCGAACTCTGCAGCACGCTGGTCGACGATGCGAGCAAAGGCCGCCAGAGCCTGCGATCGGGCGCCCGGTGTGGCCGTCGACCACTCGGGAAACGCCGACTTCGCGGCGCTGACCGCGGCGTCGACGTCGTCGGGGGTTGCCAAGGTGACCTGCTGGATGGTCTCACCGTTGCTGGGGTCAATGACGTCGTCGGTCGAGCCGGTCGAGCTCTCGACTGCCTCACCGCCGATGAAGTGGCTCGGAATCGTCATCTACGTCCTCCTCGTGCAACGTCCTCCTCGTGCAACGGGCCGGCCCACGGTACTCGCCCTGCGCCCAGGCGGCTCGCCCAGCGGCAGATCCTGGCAGAAAGATTGACAGGAGACAAGCGATTCCGTTGTTCAGGTGCTATCGCGCCACGAAATCGTGACTGATCTGACCAATTGAATGACGATTCAGTAAGTCCGAACGGACGCCTTCCCTGTCCAGGCTTTACGCCCTGTCGCTTTACACACTGTCGCCGCCATGCGACCGTGCGCCGATGCCCAGCAGGTCGACACCACCGCCGCCAGCAGGATCGCTCGCGAGTGCGGCCTCAGGGCCCACCGTCGCAGAACTCCTCGCTCTCGATGCGCTCCGCCGAGGGCGTCCGAGGGTGGTTGCCGGCAGTCGAGGGCTTGGCAGGACGGTCCGCTGGACCCATGTCGCCGAAGTGCTCGACATCGCCCACCTGTTGAAGGGTGGCGAGCTGCTGCTCTCCACCGGCGTCGCCTTTCCCACCGACGAGGTCGAGCTCGCACAAGCGGTACGAGCCCTAGCCGCCGCCGGCACGTCCGGCATGGTCGTTGAGCTTGGACGTCGGTACGAGACTGCCCTGCCCGCCGCCCTTCTGTCCGCGGCTGACGAAACCGACCTGCCCGTGATCGAGTTGCGAAAGGAGATCCCCTTCGTGCAGGTCACGGAGGCAGTTCACGCGCTCGTTGTCGGTGCCCAGCTCATCGAGCTGCGGGCCTCCGAAGAGGTACACCGCACGTACACAGAGCTGTCCATCGAAGGTGCAGACGCAGCAGCGATCGTGAGGCACACCGCGCGCATGGCTGGAGCGCCGGTTGTGCTCGAGAACCTCAATCACCAGGTTCTGGCCTTCGACCCGGCTGGCGCGTCCGCTGACCATCTGCTCGACCGATGGGAGTCACGCTCCCGCTCGGTGGTCTCAGATCGGCGAACGACGGTCGACGAAGAAGAGGGGTGGATCGGGGTGGTCGTCGGTGCCCGGGGTACCGATTGGGGACGCCTGGTGGTGATCACGGACGCAGCACCCACTCCGCGTCAGCTCGTGGTCGCCGAGCGAGCCGCAGCGGCGCTGGCGCTCGACCGTCTCGTCGAACGTGACCAAGAGTCACTTGAACGGCAGTCCCACCGAACGCTGCTGGCGGCAATGGTTGAGCAGTCCATGACGTCCCCTGAACTCCGACTGCGGGCTGCCGGCCTCGGCGCACCGCTCGAGGCGCAGACTTTGGTCGGGGTCATCGTTCGTAGCGAGTCCACCTCGCTCACCCCTCTCGGTGCTCAGGCGCAGGTGCGGCAGCTAGCTGAACTGAGCGAAAGAGCGCTGCGCAGTACCCGATCGACGGGCTTGGTCGGCGTCCTCGACGAGTCATCAGTCGGCGTCCTGCTCGTGGCGCCTGACCAAGGTCGCGCCGAGCGGGCGCTGGCGGCGATGGCGACCAAAGTGCGTCGCGACTGCGCAGAAGCGGCCCTTCCAACCACGGTCATCGCCGCGGGTTCTGCCGTTCACGACGTCATCGATGTCCGCCGCTCCATCCTCGAGGCGGCGCAGGTTGCCGATCTGGCCGACCCGAAGTCTTCGCGCTCGGTGCATCGCCTCGCTGACGTCGGGCTGTCCGGTCTGCTGCATCTGCTGCGCGACGACGAACGAGTGCAGACCTATGTCGAACGGGAGCTCGGAGCGTTACTGGCGTACGACAGCACCAACGGGACCGATCTGCTCGGAGCCTTACGCACCTACCTCGACACCGGACGAAACAAGTCCAATGCCGCGCAGCAGTTCGGCCTCTCGCGACCGGCCTTCTATGAGCGTCTACACGCCGTCGAGGCACTCATGTCCGTGGACCTCGACGACGTGCAGACGTGCCTCACACTGCAAGTGGCTATCGCGGCGTTGGACGTTGTCCGCGACTCGGCGTCCAACCACGCGGGTCGACCCGGTT
>JBJMHG010000256.1:0-4851 GCA_045807485.1 Actinomycetes bacterium | reverse complement strand
TGCCACGGGACCCTTGGCAAGTACCGTGCTCGATCCTCCGACGTTGATCCGCGTCAACGTGAACTGCTGACGCACGTTGAGGTCCGGGTCATCAAGGCTTGTCACTGGCCCGGTGTTGTAGAGGAAGGTGCCCTTGTTCATGACCTTCTTGGTGAACGTCCAGCGGTAGATCTGGTCCGCCTTGGCATCACCATCGTTGTCAACCCGAATGTCGTACTGCGCGTCCGTCGCGTACGGATAGAAGTTCGGACCGCCAGAGGGAGTCTCGAACGGAATCCAGTTCGCGATGATGGTCGTCTTCTTCGGCGCGTCCGGGCTGACAAAGGCGTACAGGTCAGTGGCGTCGTATTGCGGCATGCCGCTGATCAATGGCGCCTCACGGTGGCTGGACGCCATAGCACCGATTGGTGCCAGGCCCACCGCGCCGACGCCGACGAGCAGCGCTCCGCCGGTCAGTGTCGCTAGCGCACGTCGACGCCCAGTGGCGCCTTTCGTGCGTGTGGTTGGGGTTTGCATCGGGTCCTCCGAATCGAAGCGGGCGCATCGCCATGTCGACGGTGCACCCGTGGTTCGGAGTCAGCGTGCGCGCGGATTGGTCAGAGATGCAGCGCGCGAGACGCTCGCTGCGCACGCCTGGTCACGCCGGCAGTTCAAGCAGCAGGATCGGCTTGGTGGTGGGCTGAGCTGACCCACCAGCGGGTTCGATCGTCATGCCGAAAGTGGTGCTACCGGGCGGGACGTCGACCAGCTGACTCGCACGACCGGAGTCTGGCTGCAGCAGGCCTACGGACGTCGCGCCCGACTCGTCGATCGCCCACAGCTGGTACGTGCGATCAGGGGCTGGCTGCGGAAGGTCGGCGGTCGTGAACAGCGCACGTCCCTCGTCCGGAGAGACCACCAGTGTCCCCGCGCCACCGCCACTCACGTCGCCATGCTCAACCACGGCGTTCGGGTCCGCCAGCAGTGCGGACACCTGATCCGCCGCGACCTGGGCATCGTCGGCCCGCTGGTTCGCTTGATACGTAGTAACGCCGAGCGCACCCGCCGCTACCAATCCAGCAGCAGCAATGCCGGCGAGCCAGCGGTTGACGCCCGAGCGTCTCTGGCGGCGATCAGCGAGGTCTACTACCTCGGCACGGCGTTCAACGGCCGCATCTTGAGTCGTGCGCGCCGCGAGCTCGAGGACTCGCCGGCGCAGTCCCTCCGGTGCCTGATCAACGACAGACGCGGCGAGCGCCGCAGTGGTCTCGTTCATCTCCAGGACGTCGAGCCTGCAGGCCTCACACTGCGCCAGGTGCGTCTCGAACTCGGCCACCTCTTCGCCGCTCAAAGCATCCAGCACGTAGGCGGCCGCAAGGGAGTGGAGGTCTTGGGGCGCGGGGGTGTTCACGCGGTCACCCCCAGACAGTCGCGCAGACGAATCAAGCCGTCGCGCATTCGCGTCTTGATCGTCCCAAGTGGAGCACCGAGCTGGCTGGCCACCTCTGGATAGGAGCGCCCACCGAAGTAGGCCAGCATGACCGACTCACGCTGGACGTCGGTGAGGGCGGCGATGCATTTGCGAACGGCCTCGGCCTCGAGCCGTTGTTCTACGGTCTCGGCGACACTGTCGTGATCACGTTCGTGCGACGCCCTGCCCACGCGTTCCTCTCGATCGGTCGAGGCCTGGGCCGACCTGACCCGGTCGACCGCGCGGCGGTGCGTCATGGTCATGATCCAGGCGAGTCCACTCCCCCGCGCTGGCTCAAATCGGGGCGCCTGCTGCCACACCTGCAACAGCACTTCCTGCGCCACTTCTTCGGCATGCTCAGCCTGCTTCAGGATTCGGCGAGCAAGGCCGAAGACGTTGGGCGCTACAGCGTCGTAGAGCTCGGCGAAAGCCTGCTCGTCTCCCTTGGCCACTCGTTCCAGGATCGGATCGAGCTGCCGACGCGCAACAGTGCTCGCGTCGGGTTCGGTCGGAAGATCTGGCACAACGTGAAGTGTGGCCCGACAGGGCTCACTGCCGCCAGCCATGGACCACCCCTTGAACGATTCAGGTCTTCAAGAGCGATTCGGAGCCGATCCGGTGTTGGATTGGCGGCCATCGGTACTGCATGGCTGGCGGAGCAAAGTCATCCGCGGAATCGTCGGGCCTTGGAAGCCTGCCTCGAGAGCTCGTCGTCAGTCGGGTATTGGACCTCTTGCAGCGTCAGACCGTGTGGCGGCATGACCGGCACCGCCGACGATCGCTCTGTGGACGCCAGGATCTCAGCCGTCCAGGACGCCGCCCGCTTCCCTTCCCCAACCGCGACGCAGGCGCCCACCAGGGACCGCACCATGTTGTGACAGAACGCGTCAGCGACCACCGTCGCCTCGAGCACGCCGTCGGCCCTGCGGTCCCATGCAAGGGTCTGCAGCGTTCGGACAGTGCTTGCCCCCTCGCGTCGCTTGCAGAACGCGGCAAAGTCGTGCTCCCCCACCAAAAGGGCGGCCCCTTCGTTCATTCTGGCCACGTTGAGCGGACGCCGATGCCAGGCGGTGTCGTGCCTGCGCGTTGGGTCGACTCCGCTCGCCGCGTCGCTGAGCCGGTAGCTGTAGCGACGAGAAAGTGCCCCGAATCGTGCGTCGAACACATCGGGTACGCGCTGTGCCGAGGTGACTCGCACATCGTCGGGCAGCACACCTCTCAAGCTCGGGATCAAGCGCTCGGTGTGTGCGGCCCACACCTCGGCCGGGAGATCGGTGTGGGCCACTTGCCCGCGCGCGTGCACCCCAGCATCGGTGCGACCAGCGACCGTCAGTCTTGGCGGCGTCGGAAGGCGCAGCACCAAGGCCAACGCCTCATCGAGAACGCCTTCGACAGTGCGGCGGTCGCGCTGCCTGGCCCAGCCAGAGAAGTCGGTTCCGTCATACCCGAGATCAAGGCGAACACGCACGAGCCCGCCTCCCCCAAGGAAAGCGGGCTCGTCGTCAAGCTCGGGAGCCGTCAGGACTCCTTGACCTCGGCTGGCTCGTCTACCTCGGCAGATTCGTCGGTGGATTCGTCAGTTGCAGCCTCTTCGGGAGCCTCCGGAGTCTCCATGTCGGCGTCCTCGGCCGGAGCCTCCTCAGACTTCGAGCCCTCAGACTTCGACTTTCCAGCCTTCGACTTTGCAGCCGCCGGAGCAGCTTCCTTCTTGGGTTTGCTCGCCCGCGTCTTGCGCTTGCTCTCGTCGAGTCGTTCGACCAGCTCGATCACTGCCATGGGCGCGTTGTCGCCCTTGCGCGGACCGATCTTGGTGATGCGGGTGTACCCGCCCTCACGGTTGTCGTAGGTCGGAGCGATCTCGGTGAACAGCACATGCACGACACTTTTGTCGCGGATGACGGTCATGGCACGGCGGCGCGACGCAAGATCGCCGCGCTTGCCGAACGTGATCAACCGCTCAGCCAACGGACGCAGCCGCTTGGCCTTTGCCTCAGTGGTCGTGATCCGACCGTGCTCGAACAAAGCGGTGGCGAGGTTGGCGAGCATGAGTCGCTCGTGTGCCGGACTGCCGCCAAGACGCGGGCCCTTGGTGGGGCTTGGCATTCTCGTTTCTCCTCAGGGATCAGTCAGGCGGTGGTCAGAGCTGCTCGTCCTCGACGAAGCCCTCGTCGTCGTCGTCGCCGTAGTTCTCGACGATGGTCGACGGGTCGAACCCGGGCGGACTGTCCTTGAGCGCGAGACCGAGGCCGACCAGCTTGGCCTTCACCTCGTCGATGGACTTAGCACCGAAGTTGCGGATGTCCATCAGGTCAGCCTCACTGCGGCTGATCAGCTCTCCGACGGTGTGGATTCCCTCGCGCTTCAGGCAGTTGTACGACCGCACGGTCAGGTCGAGCTCTTCGATGGGCAGTGCCATGTCAGCCGCCAGAGCTGCGTCAGCCGGCGAGGGTCCCATGTCGATGCCCTCGGCCTCGACGTTGAGCTCACGGAACAGACCGAACAGCTCGACGAGGGTCTTGCCGGCGGACGCCACGGCGTCACGCGGCCGCATCGAGGACTTGGTCTCGACGTCAACCACCAAACGGTCGAAGTCAGTGCGCTGCTCGACACGAGTTGCTTCGACCTTGTACGAGACCTTGAGCACCGGTGAGTAGATCGAGTCGACCGGAATGCGACCGATCTCTTGGCCCGCCTGCTTGTTCAGCTCAGCCCGGACGTAGCCGCGGCCACGCTCGACCGTGAGCTCCATTTCGAGCTTGCCCTTGCCATTGAGAGTGGCGAGCACGAGCTCGGGGTTGTGCACCTCGACACCTGCCGGCGGCGCGATGTCTGCTGCCGTGACGACGCCAGGGCCCTGCTTGCGCAGATACATCACGACTGGTTCGTCGTGCTCAGTGCTGACGATGAGCTCTTTGATGTTGAGGACCAGATCGGTGACGTCCTCTTTGACGCCAGGAACGGTCGTGAACTCGTGGAGTACTCCGTCGATGCGAATCGAGGTGACCGCCGCGCCAGGGATGGACGACAGCAGTGTGCGACGGAGCGAGTTGCCGAGCGTGTACCCGAAGCCAGGCTCCAGGGGCTCGAGGATGAATCGGGAGCGGTTCTCGTTGACAACCTCTTCGGCCAGGGATGGCCGCTGTGCAATCAGCACGTGTAACTACCTCCAGATCAGGGCGCCCGCTATATGACGCCTCGAACATCAGCAACAGGTGGCGGGTGCCACATGCTGCGGTCTTGCGGTACTACTTCGAGTAAAGCTCAACGATCAGCTGCTCTTGCAGCTGAGAGTCGATTTGCTGCCGGACTGGCAGCGCGTGAACGAGGATGCGCATCTTTGATGGGATGACCTCGAGCCACGCAGGGACCTCGCGGTCGCCTGCCTCGGCGCGTGCGACGAC